>CBFIGT010000074.1:0-11003 GCA_965662175.1 Arcobacter sp.
TTTGATAAAAAAAGAGATGGGGAAAGATTTGAACCTGATTTTATTTTGATGTTAAAACATAAAGACAACTTTATTTTTCAGATTTTTTGTGAACCAAAAGGTGATTGGTCAAAAGATGATAAAGAAGGATTTGAAAATAGTAGTGAAAAATGGAAAAATGAGTTATTAGAAGATATTACACAGTGTACAGAACTAAATAAGTTAATATTAGAAGATATAAATGAAAGTAATTTAAATATCTATGAAAATACTCCTTATAAAATATTAGGTTTACCTTTTTATAATTATTCTATGGAGAGTGAGTTTAAGGATAGGTTTAGAAGTGTTTTAACTGTTTAGATTTTTTTGTTTTTAATATGCGTCCCAAAGCTGGAGCTTTGGGACGAGAGTGATGGTTTTAGACAAAATAATTCAAAACTAAAAGTATAAATATGATTGAGACTAATGTCTGAACTGTGATAATTGAGGACATTAATCCAATATCACCACCTAATTGTCTGGCTAGTATAAAAGAGCTTGGTGCTGTTGGTAGTACTGCAAATAAAACCAAAATAGATAACATCATTCCATCTATTCCAAATAGTTTTCCAAAAATAAATATCAAAATAGGTAAAACCATATGTTTTGCTAGGCTTGAGATTAGAAGCTCTTTTTTTGATGATTTTATCTCTTTGATTACAAGTCCAAAGCCTACTGATAAAAGACCCATTGGAAGTGCTGCTTTACTTAATATCTCTAAAGTATTATTTATAACTATTGGAAACTCTATTCCAAAAAAGTTGATAGTTCCACCTATAACACAAGCTACTATTAGAGGGTTTGTGATTATTGATTTTAGTAAATATATGAAGTTCAGTTTATCATTTGAGATATATAATGCAAAAATAGTGATACATAAAATATTTATAAATGGTATGGCAAAGGTTAAAATAATAGCTGCTAGAACTAATCCCTCATTTCCAAAAATTGAACCTGCAAGTGCTAAAAAAACATAGGTATTAAATCTTATTCCTCCTTGAACTACTGAGGTAAAAGAAGCTGGTGTTGCTGGTGATATTTTATTTATAAAGATTAAGATAATCATGGTAAAAAATATTGCTAAAAGTGCTGATATTACGAATTCAAAGCTATTCTCTCCATCAAGTGAAGCTGATGAGAGTTTATATATCAAAAGCGAGGGCATAAGAATATAGTATGTTAGTTTATCAGCTTGTGGCCAAAATTCATGGGATGGAAATTTGATTTTTTTGAAAAAGTATCCTATTAGAATAAGTGAAAAAACAGGGATTAAAGCTGAAAAAATATGTATCATAAAAGATTCTTTATATTTAATATAATTTGTATATTATCATATTAAATATAAATTATCTTTTTTTAATCAAGTACTCTTATAAATATATGTACATTTCTATTTTTGTTAAATGGTATTTCATTTAACTCAAGATAATCAAGTGATTTCATAAGTTTTCCATATTTATCATATCCGTATGTTCTAGGGTCAAATGATGGGTAGTTTTTATTTATATGTTTAACTACAGCTGATAAGTTTGCCCAATCATCATCATCTGATACAGCAATTACAGCTTTTGTTATTATCTCTTTTAATTTATTTTGTTCATTATTTGTCTGTTTTATTTTTTTAACTTCTCTAAGATTTTCTGTATAAACAAATTTATCACAAGCTGATATAAAAGCTTCAGGAGTTTTTTGCTCTCCAAAGCCATATACTTTTAGCCCTGATTCTCTAATTCTTGTTGCTAATCTTGTAAAATCACTATCTGAAGATATTATACAAAAGCCATCAAGTCGATTTTCATGTAAGATATCCATGGCATCAATTATAAGCGAAGAGTCTGTTGCATTTTTTCCGTTTGTGTAGCTAAACTGCTGAATAGGTTGTATTGCATGGGTATGTAGATGCTCTTTCCAGTTTTTTAGTTGACTAGTTGTCCAATCCCCATAAGCTCTTTTGATATTTGTAATTCCAAACTTTGCTATCTCTTCTAATAACTCAGAGATAACAGAAGCTTGGGCGTTATCAGCATCTATTAAAACAGCTAATTTATCTGTGCTTAATTCATTCATTTGTAAAATCCTTTAAAATATCCAACAGTATATCTAATAACTAGGCAATTTTATTTTTTAGCTTATTTTTTTTAAGTGCTAATAAAAAACTATGTGATAATATTTCAAAATATAACTATTTTTACTAAGGAATAAGTGTGAACATAACAGTTTTAAATACAGGTGGAACTTTTAATAAAAGATATAATCCAATAAAAGGTGAGCTTGAAGTTCCAAGTGATAATTTAGCTTTGGAAAAAATTATAAAAAATTGTCATAATATTGATTTTGATATTAAAAATATAGTTTCAAAAGATAGTTTGGAGTTTACAGATTTAGATAGGGAAACTATTTTAGAAAATATAATTAATAGTGCTAGTGATAAGATTATAATTATCCATGGAACTGATACAGTTGATTTAACAGCAAAATTTCTTGATGGAAAAGTTGACAATAAAAAGATAGTTTTTACAGGAGCTATGATTCCTATGAGTATCGATGAGGTGGAAGCTACAATGAATTTTGCCCAAGCACTTGGTTTTTTAAATGCAAATATAGAAAATGGAATATATCTCTCTATGCATGGTGTTGTTTTAGAGCACTCAAAACTAAAAAAAGATAGAAGTGTAGGGCAGTTTTTAGCTAATTAGCTATATTTAATTAAGTTTCAATATAATATAGTATTGAAACAATTATGAAACAAATTCTGCTTTCAAAATAGGAAATAATAAAATGTTTATGGGAAAAAAGAAAAAGTACAGTTTAATAGATATACAAAATCTTTTTTCTAGAATACCAATAATTTTTATTATATTTCTAGCCACACTTCTTGTCTTGATTACATATTTTATTTTAGACTCCAAAAAAAATAGAGAAATAGATTTGATTAAACAAAAATATCATCTTCAATATGAGTTTGATAAAAAAGTTGAGTTAAATAAGTTTGTAAATAGTGTTTCTCAAAAAGTAAAAGAGACTTTTATTGATGAAGAAAAGATTATAAAAGAGGCTACATATAAGGCTATTGGATATTTAGAATCATACTCTTTCCATGACTTAAAAAAAATAAAAAACTATCTAAAACTTATAGAAGAGAGATATAGTATTGAGTTTGTGATTTTTAAAGAGAAAGATTTAGATATTTTATATGGAAATGAATCCATAAGTTATATACAAAATTTGATTTTTAATTCAACTATTACGAAAAACAGTAAAAACTTAACTCTTCAATATATATATTCCCAAGGTAAAAATAATCTACAATATTGGAATGATGATATTAAAAAAACAGTAAGACTTAGTTTTTTTGATAATGTTATTTTAGAAAATGAGAGATTTTATGTTGGGGCATTTTCTACTATTAGTTCTATTGAAGAGATAACAAGAAACTCTATTTTTGAGCTAATTAAAGCTAATAAATCGCATTTTTGGTTTTTTGATTTAGCAAATCAAAAGGTATTTAATTTTGATAATAAGAATAAATATGATGATAGTAATTACTTTTTAAAAGATAAAATTAAAAATAAATCTTATGAGATATTGGAATACTATTTTAATGATTTAGAGTACAAAAAAGAGTATAAAAACTATACTTATTTATTCAGCAAATATAGTTTTTTGATTGTAAATCAATATGATAATAATGTAGTGGAAAATAAAATAAAAGATTTAATAATTGATATAAAAAAAGAGTATATCAATCAATTTTTTCAAATATTTATTTATATTTTAGTTATCTCTACTGTTTTGATTCTGTTTACATTTATCTTTACAAATTTTATAAGTAGTATTTTTACAAAATATAATGATGAACTGCAAACTAAAACAACATCTTTAGAGCACTGGAAAAAGAGATTTGAGTTAGCAATTATTGCTTCAAATGATGGATTATGGGATATTGATTTTAAGACACAAAAAATTTATTTTTCTGATAAATGGCTTGATATGTTTGGATATAAAGAGAATGAAATCTCCACATTTCCTGATTGGGTTTCTTTGATTCATACAGAAGATAAGGCAAATGTAGAAAATCTTTTTAGTCAGATTTTTTCAAAAACAAGTGATACTTTTATATGTGAATATAGATTAAAGACTAAAAATGATGGCTTTAAATGGGTACTTGCAAGGGGTAAATCATTTCCTGATGAAGAGGGTAATCTAGATAGAATGCTTATGATGTCAATGGATATTGATAAAAGTAAAAGGATGAAAAAAGAGCTTCTTGATATTGAGTTGTTAGTTGAAGATGGGAAAATCGTGATTTTCAAACTTCACAATGATGAAAACTTATCTGTAAAATATATCTCAAATAGTATCAAAAACTATGGTTTTATAAAAAAAGATTTTGAATCACATGAAATAAATTTGATGGATTTAATCCACAAAGATGATAAAGATTTAGTTCAAGCAGCTATAAATGCAGCACTAAAAAAAGATTTGGGAAACTTTACTTTTGTATGTAGGATTTTAAATGCAGCAGATGAGATAAGATGGATATCTTGTAGAGCAATTTTGATAAAAAATTACTCAGGAGAGGTTATATTTTTTTATGGATATATAAATGATATAACCAAAATAAAAGTAAGTGAAGAGGAGCTAAAACTCAAAGTTGAAGAGGAATTGAGTAAAAATAGACAAAAAGATAGAATCCTAATCCAGCAAAGTAAACTAGCAGCCATGGGTGAAATGCTTGGAAACATAGCCCACCAATGGAGACAACCTTTAAATAATGTATCCCTAATCTTACAATTTTTAAGAGATAACTACAACAATAAAGATGTAAGTAGTGAAAAACTTGATAAATTTATAAATAATGCAAATAAACATATTCAATACCTAAGTGATACAATTGATGATTTTAGAAACTTTTATAAACCCTCAAAAGTACAAAACAAATTTTGTATAAAAGAGTCTATTGATTCACTTTTACATATGTTTAGAAATCAGTATGAAAATATAAATATAGAGTTAAAGTGTGAAAAAATAGAGATAACAAACTATGAAAATGAACTAAAACAAGCTCTCTTGAATATTTTAAATAATGCAAGAGATGCAATAAACTCAAAAAAAGAGAGTCAAAAGTTTGATGCACAGATTATTATAAGATGTAAAAAAGAGAATGATAAACTAAAAATATCTATTTTTAACAACGGTGGAAATATCTCAAGTGAGATTTTAGATAGGATTTTTGAGCCATACTTTACAACCAAATTTGAAAGCCAAGGCACAGGAATAGGGCTTTATATGACAAAGTCAATTATAGAAAATAATATGAAAGGTAAAATAGAAGTATCAAATATAGATGATGGTGTTAATTTTAACATCACACTTGATATAAAATAGGGGATTTATGATGAGTGATTTAATTACAAGAGTTTTATTAGTAGAAGATGAAGAGGATGCAAGAGAAATACTTGAGTTTTATCTTGATACAATATTTGATGAGGTACAAATAGCAAGGGATGGACAAGAGGGTATTGATTTTTATAAAAAAGCCTATGAAGAAAACAAAGCCTTTGATTTAGTTTTGACAGATATAAAAATGCCAAATGTAGATGGCCTAAGCATGATAGAAAAAATCACACAGATAAATGAAAATCAAAAATTCATAATAGTATCAGCATACAAAGATGAAGAGTATCTTTTTAAATCAATAAATCTAAATGTAGTAAGTTATTTTGTAAAACCATTGGAAGTAAAAAATATAATGGAACTACTAAAAAAAGTAAAAGCAAAAGTTTTAGAAGATAAATCAAGTAGTGAAAAGATTGAAGAGATAATAAAATTAAATGAAAACTATACATACAACACAAAAACAAACTTGCTTTATAATGATGAGGTTTTAGTTGATTTATCAAAAAAAGAGATTTTACTAATACAAGCTTTACTTACAAATATAAAAGAGATAAAAACAAAAGAGTATCTAAAAAAATTCATTTGGGAAAACAAAGAGACCTCCGATGCAACACTACGAACAGTAATAAAAAGAGTAAAAGATAAAATAGCAAATAACGACTTCATAGTTTCAAAAAAAGGACTTGGATATATAGTTGAATAAAATATAAAACAAAAAATCATCATATCCCCACACCTTTCATTCTCATCGTCCCCGATGGGAATGCATACATAAACAAATACAATTTCAAATCACATAAAATAATTAGTTGACAATATGTACCAAAAAAGGTACAATAAAAAATGAAAAAAATACCTGCACTTTTTTATAAAAATTCAAATGATAAAAAGCCAGTTAGAGATTGGTTATTAGAATTGTCAGAAAATGATAGAAAAATAATAGGACAAGATATTGCAACAGTAGAGTATGCTTATCCTGTTGGAATGCCAACTTGTAGATCTCTTGGAAATAAACTTGAAGAAGTGAGGAGTGATATTTCTGATAAAAGAATAGCTAGAGTGATTTTTTCTATAAAGTGTGGCTATATAATTTTGTTACATGGATTTATAAAAAAAACGCAAAAAACACCAAAAAATGAAATCGATATTGCACTAAAAAGATTGAAGGAAATAGAATGCGAATAAAACAAAATATGAAAAGTGATTTTGATGAATTCTTACAAGATGAGGGAGTTTTTGTTGAAACCGAATCACTTGCAATTAAAAGAGTAATTGCTTATCAAATAGAACAAGAGATGAAAAAGCAAAATATAAATAAATTAAAGATGGCAAAACTAATGCATACAAGTAGAAGTTCAGTTGATAGATTATTAGACCCTATGAATAAATCTCTTACAATATCAACACTTGAATCTGCAATTCAAGCTTTAGGTAAAAAATTAAATATTTCAATTTCTTAAAGTATATAAAATCTCTCGTTCCCATCGTCCCGAGTCTATAAAATAACCCAAACCAATATCTTGTGATTTTATTATTTTCCCAGACTCTGGATCTTTGGAACGAGATAAAAAAATTCATTTGGGAAAATAAAGAGACCTCCGATGCAACACTACGAACAGTAATAAAAAGAGTAAAAGATAAAATAGCAAATAACGACTTCATAGTTTCGAAAAAAGGGTTGGGGTATTTGATTGAGAGTGGTAATTAAAGGTTATCATACCCTCCTGATATATTTAGCATTTTGTTAAACTATTAGTTATCTTAAAAAATCCAACATCTTGACAAAACGTACGTTATTTAGTACAATATCTAAAATTTACAAAAAAGGTTAACTATGACAAGAGTCATGTCAGTAAGTCAAGTTAGAAAAGATATTTACAATGTAATGGATGAGACAGCACAAACTCATGAGCCGGTACTTATTACTGGGAAAAGAAACAATGTAGTTATGCTTTCTCAAGAAGACTGGAATGCGATAGAAGAGACACTATATTTAAACTCTATACCTAACATGGCATCTTCAATTCAAGAGTCAATGATTGCAGATGACAGTGAGTTTAGTGAAGATATTGAATGGTAGAGTATAAAATACTTTACTCAAAATTAGCACTGAAAGATGCTAAAAAGTTAACAAGTGCAAATTTAGATAAAAAAGCTAAAGAACTTATTGAAATCATAAAAAAAGACCCATTCCAAAATCCACCTCCCTATGAAAAATTAGTTGGTAATTTAAATGGCTCATACTCAAGAAGAATAAATATTCAACATAGACTAGTTTATGAAGTTAGAGAAGCTGATAAAGTAATAAGAATTTCTAGAATGTGGTCTCATTATGGAGAATAAGATAACTGGAGTGGGTTTAATTTTAAAGAGGTTTAATTTTAAAAAGTTTAATTTGTTTTAAAATTTTGTTGTTACTCATAAAAGTGATTATAGCATAAAATATAATATTTAAAGAAATTGTGTATTTGATTTTTCCCTCGTTCCCTTAGTTTTGAAGATGTTATTTTAAGTATTGAAGATGGGAATTTATTAGATGATATAGAACATCCAAATAAAGATAAATATCCAAATCAAAATATTTTTATAATATTAGTTAAAATTAAAGATTATGTATATTTAGTACCATATGTTGAAGATAATACTTCAATATTTTTAAAAACGATTATACCCTTAAGACAGATGAATAAAAAATATAATAAAGGAGTTTCAAAATGAAAAATTTAGATAAATTTGAACAAGATATTTTAAATAGTGTTGAAAGTGGTGAATGGAAAAGTAAAAATGATAATGAAAATAGATTAAAAGAGCTGCAATCATATATAAAAAATCAAAAGAAAAAAGCTATTTCAATAAGGGTAAATGAAAATGATATTTATGAATTAAAGAAAAAAGCTTTAGAGAATTCTATTCCATATCAAAATATTATTCAAATGTTAATACATCAATTTGCAAATAATAAAATTAAATTAGATATGTAAGATTTCTTATTCATATTCTTCTCATCCCATAGTCCCAGATGGGGAATGCATACCTAAACTAACACAACTCTAAACCTCTTTTTAAATATGCATTTCAAAGCACCAGCTTTGGAATGAGAGGAATAAAGTTTCAAAATAAAAGGTTTTGTTTTATTGGTTTGAATATATAAATCCCTTAAAATAGGGTTTTATGTACAAATTTATAAATTTGAAACAATTTTGAAACAATTTTGGATTGTTTTATGTTATACTTCTTCTGTACAAAAAAAAGGAGAATAACATGTCTAAATTATCAATCTTAAAAAAACTGTTAGCTACATCTGTAATAGCAACAGCAATGTTTACAAGTGCAAGTGCAGAAACAAAATATGTAATTGCAACAGCAAGTACTGGTGGTACTTATTATCCAGTTGGTGTTGGGATTGCTACAATCGCTTCAATCAAATTAGCAAAAGAGCATAAAACTACTTTTTCAGCAATTACAAGTGCGGGAAGTAATGAAAATGTTGATATGCTTGATAAGGGTGAAGTAAACTTTGCTATTTTACAAGGTTTATTTGGTTCTATGGCTTGGCAAGGAAAAGATAAATATGAGGGAAATGCTAAGAAAAATCTTAGATCAATCTCTATGTTATGGCAAAATGTTGAGCAATTTACTATTAAAAGTGAATATGCAAAAACTGGAAATATTAAAGATATAAAAAATCTTTATGGTGAGAGATTCTCTATTGGTGGAAGAAGCTCAGGTTCTAGAGTTTCATCTGAAACAATTCTTAGCTCACTTGGAATTGATTATAATAAAATGGATTTACAATACTTAGGTTATAGTCCAAGTTCAACTGCTCTTCAAGATGGAAAAGTAGAGGGTATGACAACTCCATCAGGTCCTCCAACATCAGCTGTAACTAATGCTTTTGCTTCAATTGGGGCTGATAAAATTAAAGTATTAGATTTTACAAAAGAGGATTTAGCTGCTATTAATGCAAACTATCCTGTATGGACTCCATTTACAATCAAAGCAGGAACTTATCCTGGTCAAACAAAAGATATTAATACTATCGCACAACCAAACTTATTAGTTGTAACTGAAGATACACCTGAAGAGACTGTTTATTTATTAACTAAAACTATTTATGAAAATTTACCGTTTTTAAACTCAGTTCATAAAGCTACAAAAGCTATGTCTTTACAAAAAGCAATTGATGGTTTACCAATGCCTCTACACCCAGGTGCTGCAAAATTCTATAAAGAGCAAGGTATAAATATTCCTGCATCTTTAATCGCTAACTAAAAAAATAAAAAGGGCTTTATCTCCCTTTTTATTTTTATATTCTATAAATAAGGATTAAAAATGATACAAATAAAATATTTTAAAGAATTAACTTTTATTTATGCAATATTAATTTCATTATTTCATTTTGTAGTTAATATTTGGGGTGGAATCAGTGATTTATGGTTTAACTCAGCTCACTTTGCTTTATTGGCATCTCTTGGTTTTTTAGGTTATGAGTCTTCAAAAGGGGATAATAAAATCTCCATATTCAACATAATTTTTGCTATATTATCACTAGCTACTTTTGCTTATATGGTTATGTTTGAAGAGAGTTTATATGCTGTTGCTAAGGGGCAAATGAGATTAAGTGATATTGTTGTTGTTTGTTTAACAATTGCTCTTGCTTTAGAGTTAGTTAGAAGAACAACTGGATATATTATTCCTGCAATTATAATCTTCTGTATTTCATATATTCTATTTTTAGGTCAACATTTTGAGGGTATTTTTGCCTTTGGTGGTATGAGTCTTGAGAGATTTTTATATAGAATGTTCTATACAAGTGAGGGACTATTTGGGCCAATTGCTACTATTTCATCTACTTATGTATTTATGTTTATACTTTTTGCTGCTTTTTTACTAAAATCGGGAGCAGGGGATTTTATAGTTGATGTTGCTAGTGCTGTTGCTGGTAAATATACAGGTGGAACTGGTCATGTGGCTGTTGTTTCTTCTGCACTTATGGGAACTATTTCAGGAAGTGCCGTTGCAAATACAGTATCAACTGGGTCTATTACTATTCCTATGATGAAAAAAGCTGGATTTAAAGGTACTTTTGCAGCAGCTGTTGAAGCAGCAGCTAGTACAGGTGGTCAGATTATGCCTCCTATTATGGGAGCTGGGGCTTTTATTATGGCTCAAATTACTCATATTCCTTTTGTTACTATTGTTACAGTTTCTATTTTACCTGCTATTTTATATTTTGCTTCTATTGCTTTTTATATTCATATTCATGCTAAAGAGCATAATATAAAAGGTGAAGATAATGATATTAAAATTCTTCCAATTCTAAGTGAAGGTTTTCATTTTATTATTCCTCTTACTACTTTAGTTGGTCTATTGATTTATGGATTTTCTCCAACTTATGCAGCTGGGATTGCAATTGGTGCTATTATTTTATCTTCATATCTAACAAAAAATAAAAGAATGGGAATAAAAGAGATTTTAGAAGCTCTTGCTCTTGGAAGCCAAAATATGGTAGTAACTGGAGTTTTACTGATTGCTGTTGGTATTATTGTTGGGGTTATAAATATCTCAGGAGTTGGGATTACATT
>CBFIGT010000075.1:0-4612 GCA_965662175.1 Arcobacter sp.
ATAATATTTTATATATTTAACATCAATATAAATAATAATACGATACTATTTGACAATTAAACAATATACAATAAATACTAACCGTAAAAAGGATATTTATGGATTCAATGAAATTAGCAGAAAAATATAACAAAAAAGCACCTGCAAATAAAAAGAAATCTAAGTTAGACGAACATAATGAAGCAATTAAATATTTATTAGATAACAATCATAGTTTATTATCAATTCAAAATTTTTTAGAAAATGAATGTAAATGTAAAGTTGCATATTCTACATTAAGAGATTATTGCAATAGAAGATTTAACAATAAAAGTGAAATTGAAAAAGATGCTGCAAAATTTGAAGCAGTTAAATCACATTGTGCTAGTTTAAGAAATAAATATTTTACAGAAGAAGAAAAAACCAATATAAAATCAATTGTTGAAACTATAGATTATTTTGTTAAAAAATCTTTTAACAGTAATACTAAAAATACTCCAGATAATAATTCAGTAAATGTATCAAATGAAACTGATAGTGATGATGCAATTTCAGATTATGCAAAAGTTGCTAATATGAGAAAAGAAAACAAATTTGGATAAATTTATTTATAAATCAAAACTTAAACATATACAGTTTTACACTAATTTACACTAAAAGGAGTAGATAAAATGAATAAAGAACCAATTTATATTATAGGTGATGTTCATGGATGTTATAAAAGTTTATTAGCTCTAATAGAACAGTTTCCAAATAAACAAAACTCTAAAATTTGTTTTGTTGGTGATTTAGTTGATAGAGGATCTAATTCTAAAGCTGTAATAGATTTTGTAAGAGATAAGAACTATGATTGTGTATTAGGAAATCATGAAAAATATTTTATTGAATACTCTCAATATTTAGAGAAAAAATTATCATATTTTGACATAAAAAGTTGGTTTGGTAAAAATGGTGGTAAAGAGACTATTAATTCATATAGAGTAAATGGGATATTAGATGAAGCAGCTCTTTTAGATCATACTAAGTGGTTACAATCATTACCTTTATATCTTGAATACAAAGATATGAAAATTAAAAATAGATACCTGGTAGTTTCTCACTCTCATGTTTTTGATAAATGGAAATATAAAGATTATCCAAAAGATTCAAAAGAGTTTATATCTTTTGAAAATACAGTTTTAAATTCAAGATTTAAAAATTGTGATAATTTAGAAATATTTAATGTTTATGGTCATACTCCTACTCAAAATCCAATAATAGAAGATCATAAAGCTAGTATTGATTTAGGTTGCTGTTATAAAGATATAGATTCTAATGTTAGATTATGTGCTTTAGAATTTCCAAGTATGAAGATTTTTACTCAAGAGAATTTAGAATATTATACCAAGTAAAGAAAATTACCTGGTATGTTGCTATTGCTTTTTATTTCAAAATGCAATCTTTTTTATAAAAAAGAAAGATTGATGTTATAATTTAAAAAAACTACAAAGGCTATGATATGGAAGAATTAGAACCAAACTATGAAGTTCAAGTATTTAAAAAAGGTGAACACTATTGTATAGATAGTTACTTTACTTATAGTGATAATGAAACTACTGCATTAAATGAAGGAATTGAACATTTTAAAAGTTCATTTTCTACTTCTTCTTATGATTTTGTAGTAGAATATTGGGGAGAACTTCAAAGCGATAGAGCTTATGAAATGTCTCTTGATTCAAATTTTTAAAAGGTCCTTTTTATGATTAAAAATTTAGATTTACTAAAAAATATGCCTTGTGATATAAATGCTGATCTTAAATTAGCAAATGAAAAACTTTTTGAGCTTGAAAACTCTAAGCTACCAAAACATGAAAAAGAACTTCAAATAAAAGTTTTAAGAGATATTATTAGAAATATAAAAGAGATTTCATAATATCTCTTTTACCTGGTACTACTTCTCTTTTTTATTAAAAGCTTCCTGTACTTTTAAATTGATTGAATCTCATATTATTTAACCCATTTTTTAAACCAAACATACTTGCATAACCATCACCATCTTTACATCTGTTCCCATGATAAAAAGAAAATTGATCTTTATACTTTTCAATATCAAAATCTAATTTTAATGACTTTTTAGATAAATAAGTATATAAATATGCACTTCTAAGTCTTGCTTGTATTGAAAGAGTTTCATCATTTGCAAGTTTTTTCCATATAGATGTATCTCTATCTACTAAAAGAGGATATAACTCTTTTTCAAAATCTCTTAAAGCATCAAAGTATTTTTCATTTTCTAAAAATCTTAAAAAAGTTTGTTTATTTGCCTTTTGCATTAAATATTTTGTTCTATTAGGACATAAGTTATCAAGTAAATTTTTTAGATTTTCATTTGTTTTTAAAAAACCTAAATCTTCTCCAAATAATTCTTTCATTTCTTTTTTATTCATCTTAAACCTCTATTTGTCTAATATTAACCCATACACCAAATCCACTTTCATTAGGATATCCAAAGGGACTACAAATACATTTAACATTATGCTCTTCATACTCCAGTTCTTTATGAGTATGACCAAATATCCAATATTTCATAGAACCATTTTTTAAATACTCTTCTCCCTCAAAAGTAAAGAATGTATTTGTTTGATTATTTTGATATTTTTCACTTATATTTTCATCTTTACATGATGGATTTATATGAGTTATCATTACATCACAATTTTTATAAACTGCTTCAATTTTAGGTTTCTCAATTTCAAATATATCATTGAAATTTTCTATACCAAATATAAATTTAGAATCATTTATACAGTTATGCCACATTTGATTAGTTGATTTAACTGGAAAATCTTCATTTGGATATTTTCTTTTTAAATAACCATCGTTATACCAAGAATCACAACCACCAAATTTAATTCCCTCTATTTCTATTATATTACCATCAAGACAATATAGGTTATCTTCTCTATTAATTTTTAGTCGCATTTGTTGAGCTCTTTCAAATGAATCTTTAAATTGAAGCTTTGAATCTTTACCAACTAAATAATAATCATGGTTTCCAAGAATACAGATTATATATTTATAGTAGTGTTCTTTAAAGTATTTTAATACTTTTATATTTTGGTGATTGTAATGTCCTATATCTCCTGGAACAATAAGAACATCACCAATTTCTCTATTATCTTTTTTAATAATAGAATCATATAGTTTTTTTATTTGTTCATCTTTAATTTTTAGTTTTGGACTAAAATAAAAATCTATGTGTAAATCACTTAATATATCTATTTTCATTTATAGTTCCTATTTTTTAAAAATTCAATAATATCTAAGATACCATCTTTTGGAGTGTACCACAACCACTCTTTTATATTTTCTATAAACCACTTATGATCTTCAAGATTAGTAAATGCAAAACAACCTAACTCACCAGGAGAGTCATTTTTAGAAATATAGTTATATTTATCTATTTTTTTCATTCCTGCAAATTCTGCAAGTCTATCTATTTCTTTATATATCAAATCCAAATCATATTTATTCTCATTAATGATTTTTTCTTCATTCATGATAATTTTAATTCCAAAATGTTTAATCATTGTATTTTATTCCTAACATATCTAAGTTCATTTCTTTCATAGCTATTCTCCTAAAATATAATTATAACAACTCTTTTTTTTTATTTTAATACTCATCTTGAGTAATTGCAATTTATAATTTTAAATCTTGTGTTTTTATTTCTTTAGAAATCAAATCTCTTAAATTAGCACTTGCTTCAAAAGTATTGTTTTGAAGTTCTTTAGCAGCATATAAAGCTTCATCAAAATTATTAAAAGTTCCTTTCCAAGTACTTCTATCCCATGCACCACCATCCAATACTCTTAATGTATATTTAAAACCTAAAGGAAACTCTTTGTACCAATTTTCTTTTTGTTCTATTAAGTGTTTACTCCACTCTTCTTTAGCACCTATCTTCTCATCATCCCAATCATAAGATTTTAACCTATAATAATGCTCTTCCCATGATTCTTGCTCTAGCTCATCAATAAGAATATATGGTTTATCCCACCAATTATTAATCTCTTCTTCACTTCTTTCATCATTTGGTGTAATATCAAAATCTTCTGGTAACTCTGGATTGATAATCACACCATCAATTTCAAATGTATGTCTCATAGTATTAGTTCCTATTTCAAATCTAACAATTCATTTTTTTATTCTCATACTCTTTTTGAGTAATTGCACCTTTTTCTTTCAGTTCATACCAATAATTTAAATCATGCTTTTTTGAACCATAAGATTTATTTGTAAAACCTGCATTTCTTTGAGCTTCCATGTATAATAGATCTCCAGCAATATTTTTATATATTGGTAAGTCTAACTTTCTTCTATTTTTTCTGATTCTATACTCTGTAAATATAAATGGACTTGCAACTGTTAAAATTAATAGTGTTCCATCTATTAAAGCTGAACCACTTGAAAAAGGTGGTTTATTTTGTGGATTCATTATTAAAGCTCCAACGATGATTAAATAGAAGAATAAAAAACCAAAGATATAAGCAATTATTCTTATAAAGAAATTAGCAGCAAATAAGCCATTGTGATTGTAGTGTGTCATTTTAAAACCTTTAAATTTATTTTTAATATAAAGAGAAAATAGAAT
>CBFIGT010000075.1:4622-10766 GCA_965662175.1 Arcobacter sp.
GCAAATAAGCCATTGTGATTGTAGTGTGTCATTTTAAAACCTTTAAATTTATTTTTAATATAAAGAGAAAATAGAATCTATTAGATTCTACTTCCCCAACCTGTACTTTCATTTTTGATTGATTCTATAGCATTATCCATTTCTCTACTTCCTTGAACTTCAATCACTTCGAAAAGAGTACTATGTAAAGTAACTATTATTTTGTAGATAATGATGATACTAAAAACAGCAATTGCAATTTCAATAAAACCATCAAATACATAGATTTTTAATTTAGCTAACAATTCTCCATTTGCTAAACCTAAAGTCCAGGTACTATTTTCAACTCCCTCATATTGTAAATCATTATTCTCTAACATTCCAATAATGATTTTTTTACCAAAAATATCTCCTATTGTATGTATTAAAGAACTTGCAGTAATTGCTAACCAAACAGATAATACAAATATTGGAAGTTCTAACATAGTTGCAAATATTTTCATTGTAAATCTTGATATTGCTTGAACATTTTCTCTTGCAAACATAATAGGCATCATAAATAAACTAGCAAAGTGAAAGCTAAATATTTTAATTATGATGATTACAAATCTAAGTAATCCAATAATGATAATTCCTATAATTGGACTTAGTGCAAGAATTGTTTTTGAAGTCTCATAGGCAAACCACATACCAATTGCACTACCTCCCGCAGTTCCAACAACTCCACCTGCAATAGCTCCAAATATTGCACCGATTCCAGTAGGTGCTGCACCAGCACCTCCAATCATTGCTCCAACTTTTCCACCGTTTTCACTTACAACTTGAAAAACAGTACCTGAACCTGGAACAAATAAATAAGGAATAGAACTCATAATCATATGAGAACCCATAGAGTCTTTTTTAACTTTTTTGTTAAGTTTTTCTAAAACTTCACTTCGCTTGGTTTTATATAATCCACCTATAAATTCTGTTTGCATTTTAGAAACAGGAAGTCCAAGAACTGCTAAATAACCCCAATCACGATAAAGTTCATATTGGAACTTAATAATGCCTTCTAGCATAGGAATTTTATTAACAGAGTTATCTCCTTGCATATTTAAATCTTTAAGGCTCTCTTTATAATCTTTGTACTTTTCATAGTTAGTTTGATGATTATAATAGTTCTTTCCGCATGCACTTAAAGAGTATTCTGGATAGTAATTGTCAAGTGGATTATTTGTGTTAGTCTTACTTAAAATATTACTATTATATGAGCTATTACTTTTTATTTCTCCATCATTAACCGAGTAATAAAGACTTGATGTATTACCTTTTATTTTTGAATTTACATAAGCCCATTTTTCATTTGTTGGGAATGGTTGATTAGGATCTATTGAGTATTGATGTTTTTTATCACTATCAAATAACCCATTATAATTATAGATATCATCTTTACAAATATCCCAGATTGCATTTGTAAAACCTGCTAACTTTTGATATTGTTCAAATCCTGCTGCAGTTTGAACTATTTGATCACTTGTTCCAATTCCTGCTTTTTCAATAATGGAATTAATTTCAGCATCAATAATAACTTTAGCAGCATCATTTGCCCAATCTGTGAACATGTAATATCCAGTTTTTTCAAATTCCTGATATTGTGTTTTCATAATATCGTATTGAGCTACTGTTTGGCCATTTTCATTTTTTATACTTTCACTAAATCCTGTTGGGAAAAATAAGAGTATTCCTGCAACAATACCAAAAGTATAAGGAGATACTTTTTCATGGTTTTGTTTATCTTCAACTTTTGAGGATAAATGAGTAGCTACTTTATTCCCAACTCCCCAAACACCAAAAAATGCTACAAGTAAAATCAAATACATCATAGAAATATCACTTAACCCCGTATAAACTGAAAATAAATTTTCTGCATCAGTTAAGATATATTCTCTATTATCAATAAATTGATTTGAACTGTTGTCATAATATTTTGATACAAAATTATCTTTTAATTGAAGTTTATTCGTGCTAATTGTTGCTTCATAATCAATAATATCAGTATCAGTTAAAACAGCAGCTGTCAAAAGCTCTGGGATAGTTAAATACTCTTTATTTTGAGAATACTTAGTTGATTGATAAATATCATTTACTTTGTCTCTTAGTGGCTTAAATTGATTATTAACACTATGAATTAAATCTCTATTCTCTTCTTCTGCTTTTTTTAAATCAAGTGCAAATGCTTTTTGCATATTTGGATAATATGTATCAAATAATCCAATTGGATTATATAAATCGCCTTTTTTTGCAACCATACAAGTAACTACTCCAGATTGGGCATTAATGTTATATATAGTTGCAGTCCAATCATCACCAACAAAAGAACAAGTTAAATGCTCTTTGATATTTGATTTAGATATAGTCTCTGGTATATCTCTTGTAAGGTCATCTTGGCTTACAATTATCCCTCTACTAATTAAAGAAGATGTATCAATAGTATTTAAATTATCTTGTTTATACTTCTGCATTTGCCCATTTCTGAGATCTTCTATAACCACATGAGGATTAATCTCTGTAAAAGCAAAAGAATATGTTAAAAAAACAAGAAAGAGTAAAAATATCTTCTTCATTTTTTATTCCTTTGTAAGTGTTTCCGCAGGAAACTCTTTAATAGATTTTCTATTTTTCCTTACAAAAAAATCTAAAATCATTATAGTTATAAGATATATTCCCGTGAAGTATTTGATAATTAAATCATAATCAATCAAGAACTTAATGTAAATCTCTTTGCTTGGATTATGTCCGTAAATATCAAAAAAAGCACTAATAAGAATATCTTCAAGTAGTAAGTATAAAAAGCACCATAATCCTAAATAAATTAAGGCTCTAAAAAATATATTCATATTCCTTAGTCGCCATTTTTGAAGTTTATTATCTTTGATGAATTGCTTTTTAGTTTTAAGCTCTTCCAGGTACTTATCCACATCAAAATCATAAATAGCTTCATAACTTGCAAGTGCCATTACAAATATGATAGATGCATATTTGATAAACAATCCAGAAAATACTATTAAGTTTTGTGCAAATAATGGAACATAACTATATGATCTAATATCAATCATTACTGCAACTTTTTCAATTAAAAACCATAAAGAAAAAGTTATTAAGATATAAAAAGAGTATCTGTAAATAAAACTTACAGATTTTAAACTTTTATATAAAAATTGACTTCTATCGAAAGTTGTGAGCCACAATAAGCCTAGTTTTTGTCCTATATTCATTTTAATTCTCCTTTCTGTTTATATTTCTCAAGTAGAGAATAAGCTTCATTTTTTAATGATAGGTATTTTGCTTTATTCTCTACTAACCAATTTTCTTGATATTCAATTTCATTAGCAATATTTTTATTGATAAAATCAATTGGCATATCAGCACTTGTAATACCTATTGGATTTGTTTTTAACAGTTCCTGGTATTTCTCATGCGACTGTTTTGTTTTTAGTTCTTGATTTACTTTGTCTTTTTTTAATCTTTCAACAGTTGCTAATGTATTCTCATACTCAAGAACAAATTCCATTTTAGATATTTCAGATTGAACATTTTTAGTTGGCTGATTAAAAACTCTAAGTGACTTAAACTCTTCAAGATGTTGAAAGGTTAAAATTCCTAAAATACCGATTAGAATAACTATAGGAATCCATTTGTCTAGATTTGGCTTTTTATTCATTTGGAGCTCCTATTTTTAACTTATTTATTTGTAAATATAATAAAGGCAACTTCTCAACTAAAGCAAGTCTATTTTTTGCTTTATTATCAAGAAGATAATTCTTCACTTTTACAAAAGTTTCAAGTAACTTTTCTGCATTTATACTTGTAAAATAAGGTGTTTTTTTATTAGCAAGAATATTTGCAACCTTTTCCATATTAGAATCTAAAGTTTCTAATTCCTCTACAATCGCTTGATGTTCATCCTTTGTCAAAACACGCATTACCATGATAAACTCCTTATTTGATAAAAAAATAAAAAACAAGAGAAGTAAAAACTGCTCCACCTATTGCACTTAATATCGAAGATAGTAATCTATTCTTTTTTTCAGTTTTTTCAATTGCCGCTTTAAATAGATCTAACTTTATGACTGCATTAGATACAAACCTGTTAGAAGCATCAATTTTTTTTAAATCGATGTCTTTTATTTTTGTTTTAATACTCTTATTAATTTCATCAATTTCAGCTTTTAGGTTTTCCGCTAATTCAGTCCTAAATTTATTGAGTTCATCTAGGACTTTATCACGAATAACATCAGTTCTTTCATCAAGTGCATTTTCAAAGATTTTCATTTTTTCTTCAATTTTCGCATCAAATTGAGTAATAATTTTAGATGAATCTTCCAATTTTTTATTGATTGTCTGAATATCTATTACTTTTTTATCACTATCCTCTTTTAAGTTATCAATTACTTCAATATGATTAGTCATAGTGTTAATAATTTCTTCTAGCTCTTTTATTAATCCACCATCAACATCATTTTTTATTTTTGCAATAACTTGTGCATTTAAAAAATCAAGCTCATCAACTAATTGCTCAATTGTTTTTCTTTCGATTATTTGTAGGTTATCTTTACTCATCATATACTCCTATAAGGCTTTAATTAGAGGTTTTAATTCCTCAACTGTAGTAACAATTCGTCTTGCAAATTCAACTTTCTGTAGGTTTTTAATGTATAAGTCTCTGTCTTTTTGCCATTCCATTTTATATTTGACTAAATTATCAAGTAAATCTTTGCCATAGATATAAGCATCTAGCAATGTTAATTGATGAAATGATTTTAAAATTGAATAATCATTACAATCTTTGATGAAAAATAAATCATCATAATCTAAATCCTCTGCAGGAGGAATACCAATACTTTCATCCCCAAAAATAGATATAAAGTCTTTTTTAATCGCATGTGGATCTAGCGAAGCACATTTATTTAAAATCAAGTTAATACTGCCAGTTGGATCACATTTTTTAATTCCTTTTATTGTATTTTTTGAATTTAAAAGGTGTTCCACATCTTTTCCCATAGGCACTAGATAAGTTAAACCATTTAATCCAACTGATTGTAATCTCTCTAAAACCTCATAAGTCTCATCTGATCCGGCAACATCAATGATAGATATAGTATCAGAGCTAGTAATAGCATCAAAATCAATATTATAAATAGCTTGTTTTGATTCTTCATCTTTATTTTTTAAACTTTTGAAGTCAACAAGTGTTGAATTAATATAATTAGTGTTGTTACTATTATCTAGCTCATAAACTTTTATTTTTTTATTTGGGTATTTTAGATTTAAAATTGCAGGAAGACAATGTCCTGCTATAGTAGATTTACCAGTACCGCCTTTATCAGAAACAACTACATAAACAGGTTTCTTAATTTCATTTTCATTTATTTTTTTCATTTTTATTTCCTTGATTTTTTTGTTTTGAATTAAATTTAGGCCACGAAAGCAGAGTTTAAATCGTATGAAATAGATTTAAAAAGCTTTGTGGGAACTTAGTCGTTATCAACATTTTTGCCATTGCTGTATTTGCTATAGAACTCTTTGTAAAAACTATTTAAATTTTTAGTACAGTTCTCATTGGCCCAAGTGTTTAAATCTCTCGTTAGTGTTGGAGAACCAAAAGGAGTTTTAAAGTGCTCAATTAAATAGAACTTACCTTGATAATATCTAAAGAATAAATATCCTTCATTGTAATCTTTCTCTCTAATTGTATCAGTCACAATCAATAATCCATCTCTTAAGTTATATGATTTTGGATTTACGCATTGAATCAATAATCTATGGTGGAAGAAAACATAATCTTCTTCAATCTTGTCAGTTTCCATATTAATTTTTCCAAATTTAAACTCTTTATTATTAACTTCTTCTGGTAATAAATCTAAATCTTCAATAATTTCAAATTGTTTAGGTATATTGTCAATGTCTATACCAGGTAATACATCACATTTAACCATTTTATTTTCCTTGATTTTGTTGTTTCCGCAGGAAACTAGACAATCAATTTCATGATTTCATCCAGTTGTTCATAAGTACATTTCATCCTTAAATCTTCTCCAATGATGAAAAACTCTTTCTCTTTAGTCTCTGTATTATTGATCATAAATGATTTATTTTTGTAGATCAAATTTTTACCTACTAATT
>CBFIGT010000076.1:0-10747 GCA_965662175.1 Arcobacter sp.
AAACTTATCTCAGGAAGTGGTAGAGAGTTTTATTACTCAAAAGGAATAATTGCAGCTGTTGTAGAAGTTGGTACTAGAAATATTAGTGATTATATGAGTGATATGAATGAAAACTTAAGAGAGCATATTCCAGCGCTTTTAGCGGCTGTTAAAGAGATAAAAAACTACTCTAAAACTAACTCTGTAAAAAGAGTTAACTCTTTTGAGATTACTGAAATTGGTTCACATCATGTTGATTTAAAATGGGATTATGAGATAAATAAAGATCTATTTTTTGAGATATATAGAAGTGAAAAAGATAAAAACTTTTGTAACTCTTCAAACCTAATAGCTAGAACTAAAAACTTAACATTTAGTGATATTAATCTTACATCAAATAGAGATTATTATTATAATATAAGAGTTGTAAATAAAAAAACAGGGGAGAAATCACCTTTTTATCCACAAATTAAACTTAGAACCGATTGTGATTATGATGAGTTTAGTAGAACATATTATGCAACATCAAAAGAGACAGGATATGTTGCTGAAAACCTAAATAACAACGCTTCACATTTTGGTGTTAATTCACTTTTTGTTGGAGTTGATGAAAATAAGGGTATTTCTTATGCAATAGTAACTGTAAATTTAAAATCACTTCCCCAAAATGCTATTATTAAAAATGCCTCTATAAATTTATATCCAATAAATAGAGTTTCAACTACTATTGAAAAATATGGTGAGTGGAATGTTGGAATAGTTAATCAAGAGACTATGGGAGATATTACTAATTTTGATGATGTTGATGAGATGGATATTCTTGAGTATGTTGGAAAACCTACTCAATCACATCAATTAACACAAGGAATTTGGAGAACATGGAGTTTTTCTGGAATTGAGTGTAAAGCTCTTCAAGAAGTAACACAAAAGTTTGGTAAAGTTGTATTTAGAATTGAGGGACCAAAAGAGTTAATTATTGGAAGAACAAGACAAATGATGCAGTGGGATATAGGTTATGGTAAATTTGGTTATGGATTACCTTATAGACCAAGACTTGAAATAACTTATACCATAAAACCAACTATTACAGAACTCTTTCCAAAAGCTGTTTATACAGTATCTAAAGACTCTGTTAAAGCTGATGAAATTACAGCAGGTTATGATGCTGATGGTAAAAAAATATATTCAACTTTTGAATTTAATCTATCATCACTACCACCATATAATGATACTATGATAACAAAAGCATATTTTGAACTAAACTCAACAAAAATCTATATCAAAGATGATATTAGATTCCATCTTGAGTTTGTAGATGAGGGAATTGATCAAGATTTTGAATCTATAGCAAATAGAGAAATAATTCAAAATATTGGTTATGATGTAAGTGCAAATGAACTTAAAAACAATCAAACTCAATATTTCCCATTTGATACCTTTGCTGAGATTACTTTAAATGAAAAATTAAAAACAAAATCAGACATATCCTTTGTATTAAAACCAACCTCTTCTAAAAGAAGTACAAAAGATAAAAGTGTATCTTGGGAGGTTAAAAACCAAGCACTTTGTCCAAAACTTATAATTGAACATATTCCAAAAAGAAGATTTCCTTTGCCAAAAGTGACTAATGCAAAACTATCACAAGAGAATGGAAAAATAAAACTAACTTGGGATAATCCAAAAGAGGATGGACTAAAAGGTGTTAAAGTTATTAAAAATGCCTATAGAGTTCCCTACTCTACCCATGATGGTCAAAAACTTTATGCAGGTATGGATGAGTATACCTTTGATGATTTTGGTGCAAAAGATATAAATAAATATTATGCACTATTTACTTATGATGAAGTTCCAAACTACTCAGAACCTGTAATAATAGAATATAAAGCAAAATAGTTTTAAACTATTTTGCTTCCTTGCAATTTTAATCTCTACAAGATATAATTTAATCCAATTAATTTAAAATTAGGAATATTACATGATACTAAAATTTAAAGAGTTTTATCCAGAGATTCATCCAAGTGCTTGGATTGCTCCAAGTGCTGATTTAATAGGTAATATAAAAATAGGTGAAGATTCATCTGTTTGGTTTGGTTGTGTTATTAGATCAGATGTTAATGAAGTAAGAATAGGAA
Source organism: Arcobacter sp. (assembly GCA_965662175.1). GTDB lineage: Bacteria > Campylobacterota > Campylobacteria > Campylobacterales > Arcobacteraceae > Arcobacter. The sequence goes on from CBFIGT010000076.1 coordinate 2,112, forward strand.
AAAATACAAATATTCAAGATTTATCTTGCATACATACAGATACAAATACAAAAACAATTCTTGGTAATAATGTAACAATTGGCCATAAAGTTATGCTACATGGCTGTAAAATAGAAGATAACTGTTTAATAGGTATGAGTGCTACAATTTTAGATAATGCGGTTATTGGAGAGGGTTCAATTGTTGGTGCAAACTCACTTGTAACTTCAGGTAAAGTTTTTCCTCCAAGAAGTCTTATAATGGGAAGTCCTGCTAAAGTTGTAAAAGAGTTAAGCCAAGAAGATGTTGATGGGCTTATTGCTCATGCAGGACACTATGTTGAGTATAAAAATGAATATAGATAAGTAGGTTTACCCTACTCTTCTATACATGGAAAAGTCATAATAAACTTTAGTCCCTTGCTACTATTTTCAACTTTTAAATTACCCTTTAAACTATTTTTTATAACGAGTTTAACCATATAAAGACCAATTCCTGTTCCTGACTCTTTTGTGGTAAAGTATGGGTCAAAAAGTTTTTCTAAGTTGTCTTCATCAATTCCACCTGCATTATCACCAATCTCTAAAAAGATAGTAGAATCTTTTTTATATGAATTTATCTCAATAACTCTATTTTCAATATCTCTTTCATTATATGCTTGTATAGAGTTAGTTATTAAATTCATAAAAACTTGTGATAGCTCCATCTCTACACCCATAATATAATTATCTTCAATATTTAACTTTATATCTACATTATTTTTACCAATTTGAGACTTCATTAAATCCAAAAATCCATCAATAGCTTTTTTTACTGAAATTTTTACAAAACTCTTTTCTAAAGTAAAAAAACTTAAAAAACTATCAATAGTATCACTCATATGTTTTATCTGTTTTTTTGTATTTATTGCAAAATCATCAACAGTCTCTTTATCCAACTCATCCATATCATATGAAAATTTTATATCATGGCAATATAAAGAGAGTACATTTAAAGGCTGTTTTAACTGATGTGAAATAACACCAATCATTTCACCCATACTAGCCATTTTTGCATTATGAACTAAAAGCTTGTTAGCTTTATCTAATTCATCTGCTGAATTTCTTTTATCTTCAAAAATATTAATAAAAACTTTTAATTTTGATGTTAATAAATCATTATCAATAGGTTTTGAAATATACTCAATTACTCCTAAATCATAACCTTTCTTTTGGTAAGAATCTTTGTCATAAATTCCAGTAATAAATATAACTGGGATATCTTTAGTTTTTTCAATACTTTTAATATAATCCACAAATTGAAAACCATCAACATCTGGCATTTGTATATCACTTAAAATAAGGTCAACCTTATTTGTCATCAATAAAGATATGGCATCTTGAGCATTTAAAGCTGTAAAAATTTTCACATCAAAACTATCTTCAATCATTAACTTCAAAGAGTAGATATTTTCTTCCACATCATCTAAAACTAAAATACTAAATTTATCCATTTTTTCTTTCCTATATTAATTTAAATTTTATTCAAATAAGTTTTGAATAATCAGCATCCTCTAAAGGCTTTTTGAGTTCTAAAATAACTCTATTTAATACTCTTTTATCAATATCTTTTTCACTTAAAGCGATAATATTATTAATATTGTTTTTTTCAATAAGTAAAATATCATCTTCACTTAAACTATCAATATCAATTATTAGTTTTAAATCATTACTCTTTATATCACTTAAGTTTGAAATCTGTTTGATTTTTTTATTTTGATTTTTAAGTTTTATAATTAAATTAATAAAATAAACAGGATTATTATTAAAAACAATTAAATCAAAAGGAGAGTTTTCTAGCTTATTAATAATCTCTTTATCTAAATATTTCTCATCAGCTTTATTTAAATCTAAAACTTCTAATCCTTTTAATAAATCCTCATTTTTAGGAATTATAAGTGTAAACTCACTTCCTTTATTTACTTGGCTAATAACACTAATATTACCTTTTAAAAGATGGGCTAACTCTTTACAAATTGATAATCCCAGTCCTGTACCACCATACTTTCTAGTGGTACTTCCATCTACTTGTTTAAATCTATCAAAGATATGTTCTAGTTTATCTAAAGGTATTCCAATACCTTGGTCTTTGATTTTAATAGAGATATCTTTTCCTAAATCTTCTATAATCATAGAGATTTTGCCATTGTGTGTAAACTTTAAAGAGTTACTTAAAAGATTTTTTATAATCTGTTTTAATCTATCACTATCACTATAAATATTTATTAACTTATCATCAATAGTTAAAATAAATTCAATATTCTTTTCCAAAGTTTGGGGATAAAACATGTCATATATACCATTAAAAAACTCTTTTACATTGATATTATCATTATTTAATAGAATCTGACCAGCTTCTAGTTTTGATAAATCTAAAATATCATTAATTAAAAATAGTAAATCTTTTCCACACTTATTTATGATTCCTAAATTTTTAATTTGTTTTTCATTTAAATTATTTTCTCTATTTCTTTTCATAATATCACTAATAACATTTATAGAGTTTAGTGGGGTTTTAAGCTCATGACTCATATTAGCTAAAAAGTCATCTTTAGCTTTATTAGCTTGAACTAATTCAGACTTTTGTTTTCTAAGTATTTTATTTGAATCTTTTAAATCTTTATTTCTTTGAATTAAATTTTCCTGCATTCTATACATGGATTTTGATAAAATTCCAATCTCATCTTTTGAGTTAGTAAATGGAATATCAGCTCTAACCTCTTTACCTATTTTTAAAGCAACATCAGAAAGTTTTGTTAGCTTTTTGGTTAGATTACTTCCTATAATATAAGATAAGATAGTAGATATTAATATTTCTAAAAATATTATAAGTAGAGTTCTTTGTTTATTATTTTCGATAAACTGAATATTAGATGAAATATCAAAAATGATATATAAAGAACCTAAATAAATATCATCTTCAAAAAGTTGCTTATAAATTATTTCATAATATTCATCATTAATATGCATACTTTTATTCTCTTTTATTTTTAAAAGCGCAGGCATACTTAAATATGGATATGCGAAGTTATCAGCTAAAACTCTGTCGCTATTATCTAAAATAACAACAGAATTCATATACTTAGTTGAGTTATCAACCAAGTCATCTAAGGCAGCCATATCATATATACTAATAGGTACCTTAACTAATTGCTCTAAAAATATCGTATTAGATTCAATTTTTTCATCAATTAATTTTTTCGAACTATTTGATATAGTAATAAAGTTTACAGAAACAATTAATAAAATAAAAAAAATCTCAATTAAGACAAAAGAGATTATGAAACGATATTTAAATGACATAGTTTTAGTTATTTAACTCCAATTTCTCTAATAGCATCATACTCTTTTGTTTGTGTTACAATAAAATCTTTAATACTAAGAATTTTTTTAATATCAGCTGGCATATCTAAAAATGCTTTTTGAATTTTCTCAATAGTCTCTTTTGAAACTCTTGGATGAAAAGCAATAGGATGACTTGGATATGCACTTGTTTTATAAACAATATTTATTTTATCTTTATCATTTTTATCTAAAAAATTATTATATGTTCTAATAATTCCACCACCTAAATAACCAATATCTCTAGAAATACCTTTATAAACTGAGTCATGAGAGTTTACATACATTACTTTTGCATCTTTATCAACATCAAAACCAAATTTTTGTTTTAATTCAAATTTTGTTAATAGAGTAGCTGCAAAAGCATTAGGCGCTGGAAATAAAAATGTTTTTCCTTCTAAATTCTCTTTTGTAAACTCAACTTTTTCCTCTTTTGCTAATAAAATACCTACAATATTTTTCTTAGCCCTAATAAAAGCTTCATACTTTTGTTCATTATTTGCAACAATAAAATGATAAGGATTCATATAAGCAATATCATATTTTCCTGAATATAACTCTTTTTCAAAAAAAGGAATAGATTTTTCAGTTTTGAAAATTACATTAACTCCTGTAGCTTTTTGTAAATAATCAGTTACTTTAATCCATTTTTTTGATAACTTCAGTGGACTTTGTTGAGGAACAACACCTAAAATTAAATCTTGCCCAAAGGCAAATACACCTAAAATCAGAATTAAAAAAATTCTTTTCATTAAAACTCCTTGTAATATCAACTCTTTAAAGATTATTTTTCATTTTATCATTTACTATCTTTGAAGAAGTTTTTTTATAATTCTAACTTCTTTAAACTCTCTAATAAATCTAAATTTTTTGAAAATACGAACTCAAACTTACTACCTTTGTCAAGTTCACTTGATACATAAACATCTCCTTTTAACAACATTGCTAACTCTTTACATATTGCTAAGCCTAATCCTGTACCTCCATATTTTCTGGTAGTACTTCCATCTACTTGTTTAAATCTATCAAATATATGCTCTAATTTATCTTTTGGTATTCCTATACCCTCATCTTCTACTATTATTCTTATATTCTCTTTATCATCTTTTACTACTAGGCTTATTCTTCCCTTTTCTGTAAACTTAAGTGCATTTGATAATAGATTCTTTATTATTTGTTTTATTCTATCTTCATCACTATAGATACTCTCTAGACTCTCATCTATTTTCATTACAAAATCTATATTTTTCATTTTTGTTTGTGGATAAAACATATCATAAATTGAACTCATCAAATCTTTTAGATTTATGCTACTATTATTTACTATTATTTGTCCTGCTTCTAATTTTGACAAATCAAGCACATCATTTATCAAAAACAGCAAATCTTTCCCACACTTATTTATTATTTGCAAATTCTTTACTTGTTTCTCATCAAGTTTACCTGACCTATTTTTTGCCATTACATCACTTATTACATTTATTGAGTTTAGTGGTGTTTTTAATTCATGACTCATATTTGCTAGAAAATCATCTTTCGCTTTATTAGCTTTTATTAACTCATTTTTTTGATCTTCTAATTTATTTTTTTGAATTTCTCTAATCATGGTAAGCTGTTGCATATTAATATAAGCTTCGTTGATTCTTTTTGACATTTTATTAAAAGTATTAGCTAGTTTTTGAAGCTCATTTTTTTTCATTTTCTTAGTATTTATCTCAAAAATTTCATGCTCAACAACATCAAATCTTTTTGTTGCATCTATTATTTCATTAAGAGGCTCAATCAAATACTTACCTGTAAATATAAAAAATAGAACCCAAAGAATTATCATACTAGCAATTAAGTTTATTAATATTAAAACAATTGACTCTTTAAGTGATGCAAATATCTCACTATTTTTCATAAATAGAGTTATAGAAGCATATTTTTTACCAAAGGCTAATAACTCTATTTTATAACTAAGGAAATCTCCTGTAGTAATAATTTTATCAATTTGATTTTCACTTTTTTTATACTCTAAAGGAATTTCACCATTGGAGAAGCTAAATGCATCTTTATAATCTTTTATTAGTATACCTGAGATATTTGTAGTAGCAAAAATTGTATTTGACAACTCTTGTAATTCAAAACTATTTTCACTAATTATATGTTTAGTAAAGAGATTTTTATAAACTTTTTCAATTTTTTTTAAAGAGTTTACACTCTCTTTTTTAGAATTGCTATATTCTGAAAAGATTTGATAAAAAATAAAAATTATTACAAAAATAAAGTAAGTAATATATACTTTTTTGAAAAGCATAAAACCAATACTATTTTTATAATTCTTCAAAAAGTTAGACATATTATAGTTCCATTAGTTTTCTAAGTTCAATATCATCCATAATTTTATTTATAGATAAAACTATTCTATCTTCAATCTCCATAACTTTAATGTTATTTTCTCTTATTCCAACTATATTTCTAATATTATTTTCATTTATTATTTTTATATCATTTTCATCAATTCTAGTTAAATCAATCAAAATATACTCTTTATTATTTTTAATATCTTCTAAGTTCATTACTTGGATAATATTTTTATAATTTCTAACTTTACTTATAAGTTCAATATTAGTAACAGGATCACTATTATAAATAAAAATTCTTTCTTCATTTGATTTAAAGATAGTTTCTTGTTTATTTTTTATATCTAAAAGAGCTAAACTCTCAAGAAGTCCTTCATTTTTGGCAATTGTTACCTCAAACTTACTACCTTTGTCAAGTTCACTTGATACATAAACATCTCCTTTTAACAACATTGCTAACTCTTTACATATTGCTAAGCCTAATCCTGTACCTCCATATTTTCTGGTAGTACTTCCATCTACTTGTTTAAATCTATCAAATATATGCTCTAATTTATCTTTTGGTATTCCTATACCCTCATCTTCTACTATTATTCTTATATTCTCTTTATCATCTTTTACTACTAGGCTTATTCTTCCCTTTTCTGTAAACTTAAGTGCATTTGATAATAGATTCTTTATTATTTGTTTTATTCTATCTTCATCACTATAGATACTCTCTAGACTCTCATCTATTTTCATTACAAAATCTATATTTTTCATTTTTGTTTGTGGATAAAACATATCATAAATTGAACTCATCAAATCTTTTAGATTTATACTACTATTATTTACTATTATTTGTCCTGCTTCTAATTTTGACAAATCAAGCACATCATTTATCAAAAACAGCAAATCTTTCCCACACTTATTTATTATTTGCAAATTCTTTACTTGTTTCTCATCAAGTTTACCTGACCTATTTTTTGCCATTACATCACTTATTACATTTATTGAGTTTAGTGGTGTTTTTAGTTCATGACTCATATTTGCTAGAAAGTCATCTTTTGCTTTTGAAAGCTCCTCAGCTTCAACCTTTGCTTCATAAAGTCTTTGAGTCCTTTCATTTAGTTCATTCATCATAGTTACAAAATTACTATTAAGTGTATAAATCTCAGAAATATCAGTATCTAGAAGTTCAATTTTACTATCTGTAGTTTTGATTTGTGAAGTTTCATCTGAAAGCTTTTCGATTGGCTCTGTAATAGTTTTTGAAAAACCTCTTATTTTTTTCAAAAGTAAATAGAAAAATATTACATAAAAAACCAATAAAAGAGCAATTGCTATATATCCTATTTTATTAGATAACTCTTTTAACTCATTAATAGTTTTAAAGATATTATCTTTATCAATTAATATCATTAATTTCCAACTTGTTTCATCAACATTTTGCTGTAATGTTAAATACTCTTTATTAGAAATCTTCAAAGAATCCATAGTTTTATTATTTTCAATTAAATTTTTAAAGTGTGCAGCAAAAGGTGAGGCATTTGTTAAGATATTAAACTTTTCAGGTTTTTCAATAGTTTTTAAAATTGCATCTGTATATAAATGCTCTTTTAACTCTTTTAATCCTAAAAGATTCTCTATTTTTTCAGACATAGCAATAATCATACCTGTTTCATCTACCATAAAAAGATTAGCTCCATATGGAAGTTTTCTATTTAAAATATTTTTTACAAAATCATCAATTGTAATATCTAAACCTGTAACACCCTCTAAAAAATCATTTTTATAAATAGGAACAATACATGATAACATCCAACCGTTTCCAGCAGGATCCAAATAAGCACCCGTCCAAGCAGGCTCTTTTTTTGGATTATGTTTTAAGTCAGCTAAGTAATAGAAATTATAATCTTCCATTTGAATATGTGATCCATACTGTTCATAAACTTTATCAATAAAAGGATAAAGTCTATTCATATTATCCCAACTATTAAAATAAGAGGCTACGATATTAGGATTTGCATCTACTATATTTTTTAGATTTATATCCATAGCTTCTGTAAATAAAGCCTTATCTAAACTCTCTTTATCAATTTTTGTATTTGCTGAATAGTATAAACTAGCTCCAACATTATTTGTTTTATAAAAAACTCCATTTTCAGCTTTTTCAAAACTTGGTTTACCATTTGGATAAGCAAAACCTTTTGGGTTTTCAAATATTGTTTGATGTTCAGCTTGTAAGATACGTGCTAATCTAGATACTTCATTTAATTTATCACTAATAAAATTAGCTTCATTTAAAAGTAAAGCTTGTGTATGTGTTTGTGCTTCATTTAATAACAATTTAACATTTTTTGATGAAATGTAAGCGTTAATAGAAAAATACATAATTAAAAGTGTCACTTCAACAACTAATATTGGAATCAGTGAGAACTTCACAAAATGTGAAGAGAGTATCTTATCAAGCTTTTTATAAACGGTTTTCATTTTACTTTTTTTCCTACTATATTTTTTCTAAAATTGTTTCATTAATAGGTTTTTTCAAGCAAATAGAGTTATTACTATCAAAACCTTTAATATTATCTTCATAGATTATTATCAAATCGTCTTTATCAAATGAACTATTTAATAAACTTATCTCATCATCAGATATTTTTGAAATATCTATAATTACTTTCCTTTTAATATCTTTATAACTATTTATTAAGAAAGTTAAATCTGAACTTTGTTTTACATTAAACTTTTTATTTAAAATAATGATAACAGAAAAGAGATTAATAGGGTCATTATTAAAAACTAAAATCTCTTTTTTCTCGTCAGTTTTTTCTATAAAATCAACTTTATCTTCAATTTCTTCATATTTTTCATTATGCTCTTTTTCTTTATTATTGATATCTTCTTTTATATCTAAAAGAGCTAAACTCTCAAGAAGTCCTTCATTTTTGGC
>CBFIGT010000077.1:0-10526 GCA_965662175.1 Arcobacter sp.
GAGTTGGTCTTAAAAGAGGAAGAAGGGATCAATTTAACTTAAGAGTTGGAGATAGTTTAGACTTTTGGAAAGTTGTTGATGTACAAGAAAACAAAAGATTACTTCTATTTGCACAAATGAAACTACCAGGTACTGCTTGGCTTGAGTTTAAAGTTGATGATGAAAAACTAATACAATCAGCCTATTTTTATCCAAGGGGAGTTTTTGGACGCTTATATTGGTATATTTTAATACCAATTCATCATTTTGTATTTACAAACATGATTAGAAGTATTATTAAAAAAGCTATAAAAGATGATTAACGCAAAGTTGCGTTATATTCATCTTTTCCAAAAAAGTTAGTTTTATTTGTATCCACAACCATTGAAGTTGCCATATCATCATTTTGATTTGCTATTTGTATAGTCTCTTGAGCTTTAGAAGCGTTTTCTTGTGTTGCACTATCAATATTTGAAATAGCTCTATTAATTTGCTCTATTCCACTTTGTTGCTCTTTTAAAGAGTTTGAAACAGTATTTATAAGAGATTTTGTTTTATTAATATTTTCATTTAAAATATCATAACCTTTTATCATCTCATTTGAAGCATTTTTACCACTATTTGTCTCTTTTGTTGCACTCTCAACCAAAGATTTTATTTCACGAGCAGCTTCAGCACTTCTTGAAGCTAGGTTTCTTACCTCTTGAGCAACTACAGCAAAACCTTTTCCAGCTTCTCCAGCTGTTGCTGCTTCAACTGCTGCGTTTAAGCTTAGAATATTTGTTTGAAATGCTATTTGGTCAATTACTACAATAGCCTCTTCAATTGATTTTGTTTTTTCATTAATAGTTTCCATCAAACTAGCACTTATTTTTGCACTTGCATATCCATTTTCTATAGATTTAGTAAGCTCATTTGAGTAGTTAATCATCTCATCAACATTTGTATTATTACTAATTACACTTGATGTAATCTCTTCAATAGCAGAAGCTGTCTCTTCTAAAGTAGCAGCTTGAGTTGTAAGATTTCTTGTAACTTGATTAATGTTATTTTTTAAATCATCAGAGTTAGCTTTTAGTTTTACACCATTTTTCAAACTACTTAAAAGCATTCTTGATATTTTTACATTTAATTTATTTGTACTTTCAATTAACTCTTTTAAATCATTATTTTTACTATTTTCAATAATTTGTGTGAAATCATTTTTTTGAAATTTTTGAAAAAATTCAAGAATAGTTTTAATTGTAAGCTCTATTGTTTCTAAAGTCTCATTTATATTTGAAGATAGCTGATTATATTTCTCATTTTGAGCTAAAGTTTTTACTCTATTTGAAAAGCTTCCATTTTTAGCTAAATTTGTAACACTAATAATCTCATCTAAAGTATTTTCATCATTAGAAGATGAAACATCACTACTCTCCTCTTCCTCTTCATAAGTAGATTTTTCATCATTAGAAGATGTTAAAATATAAATATATGATATTGAAATAATGATTATTAATATAATTGAATATATGATTGAATCTTTATTTAAATATGATAAATAAGTAATAAGCAAGATTGAAATAATTGAAAACAGGTATAAAGTGGTGATTTTATTTTTAAGTTTATTCATAAGTCTATTCCTTTTATAAAGTTATTAATTGTATTGATTTTATTTAATAACTTAACTTAAAAAAGGAAGATTAAACTTCCTTTTTATTAATATTTTCCTAAAACTAACTCTTTAGAATATAAAACTTTTCCAGCTTCATCAACTAAATCAATATCAACTGTATAAGTATTTTTTTTACCACCTGAACATGGTGCTAAATATGCTCCTGGTTTTTTGTTAAATCTAGTTCCTGTATGAGCTTTAACAACTTCGAAACCCTCTTCAAGTTCAAAAGTTTCTCCAACTTGTGGAGGAATCTCTACACTTACACTTCCATCTTGAATTTCATAAGATAAAACTCCATGTCCACCATTGTCCATTTTTGTAAATGTTTTATCATTAAATTTTAAAATAACTTTTCTAGCATTTTCAGGTAAATTATCTATATATAATCCTGGAGTGCTTCCAGCTTCCATATTAAAATCACTACACACTTCGTCTTCAGGTATATATTTTCCATTCCATTTTTCATCTGCAAATGACACTTCCACATCACTAGCTATTAAATTTGTTGTTAATATAATTGAAGCAACAATTCCGCTTACAAAATACGATATTCTTTTCATTGAAACTCCTTAAAAATTTGGTTTGAAATTATATCACATATTTTTTTTTAGTTAGCATATTGTATTATAAATTTTTTTAATAAATTTCAAAAGGTAAATAATGAATTATACAATTACAGAAGCTAACTTTGGACAACGCCCAAATGTAGCACTTCCTGCCCCTGAAATACTTGCTGTTTTAGGTGAAGATGGCATGAGAAAAATGATTTCAGATCATTATGATTTTTTAGTAAAATCAAACATAAAAGGACTATTTCCACCAACAGCTCAAGGTTTAGAAATGGCAAAAAAACATGCAGCTGATTTTTTTATACAAATATGTGGAGGACCAAGATATTTTGATCACTCAAGAGGAGCACCAAGAATGGTAGCTAGACATATGCCTTTTAAAATAACAGAGAGTGGAAGAGTTGTTTGGTTAGAAACATTTGCACAAGCTATTGAAGAGACAAACTTAGATGAAAGATTAAAAGAGTCATTTTGGAACTATATAGATATTTTTTCTATTTGGATGATTAATACTAGGGAAGTTTAAATAATAATTTAAACTTCTTATTTCCCAATAGCCATAGCATATAAAACCATAGCGTTTTTTCCTATGAATTCACATACCTCATCATCATAATATGCACCTATTCCACTACATCCATATCCTAAATAGTTTGATGCTAGATATAATCTATGTCCTATGATTCCGGCTTTTTGGTAAGCTGCTTGGTAGTTTTTTGAGTTTGTTGTTAGAAAAAAAGTAACTGCACTACTTTTTCCTAGGTCTTGTTCTAAACATAAGTATCCGGCTTTTTGTTGTAAATCACCCTCTTTTATCATTTTATCATCTTTATAAAGACCTAAAATCATATCTTTTACTCTATTTACAACATAATATATTTCAACTTCTTCATCCATATCTGATTTAATACTTTGAGTGATATTTTTCATTATCATTTCAAACTCTATTTTAGACATGCTTCCTTTGCTAAACTCTCTAATTGAACGTCTATTTAAAATAGTTTCTTGAAATACCTCTTTGTTATAATTAAAACTTGCACTCTCTTGATTCTCTTTTTTGTTTGTTATAGTTAAAGACTCTTTATAGGCTTTTTCTATTAGTTGATTTTCTATAAACTCACCTGTTGGATTTACATAAGTTAAGTTCATATTTACTTTTTTTACATCTTTATTTGTATTTAGATTTATTAAAAAAGCTGCTGTAAAAAACTCATCACTTTTAAAAGCAAAGAGTTGATTTAAACTCTCTTTTTCAAAATCATATCTAATCTCATAAAACTTTGAAAAACAGTAAGAAGAGGCTTCAAGAGTACCTAATATATGTCCAGCATCCAACAAACAATATCTAAACGCTCTATTTTTATACTTCCAAGATGAACGATAATATACAGATGAAACTAAAAATATAAAGCCATTTTGTTTTGTTTCAAAACCAAAATATGATTCTATTCCCTCATCACTTATCTCTTGCAATAACTCAATAGAGTTAGAAGCACTATCATAATGATATATTCCATCCTCTATATCACTGTTGTTTCTACTTTGAAAATATAATTCATTTGGATAAAGTGCACCTGCACTTGGATTTATTCTAAGATAATATTCCACACCTGGATAGCTTTTTTTTGCTGTTATTCCAGCACTTTGATATATAAATCTATGGTTTTCTTTTGTAGTGTCTAGTTTTATTTTCTTAAAACTATTGGAATAAGGTTTAAATTTACTAGGTGGGTTATCCCAATCAATACGATTGGGATTTGACCTAACTGAATAGTAGGAGTGTTTTGTATTACTATGATATTCAAAAAACTCACTAAACAATCTATTTTCCTTTTGCTGTATTTATTCCTGGTTTTTCAGCTGTTCCAACATAATCATCAACACTATCAAAATTAAACTTAATAAAAGAGTATAAAGCTCCAAAAATAATAAGACCTATTATAACCAATCTTACTGTATTTCTTTTTTCACTAGACTCTTTTCCATTAAAGTCATCAATTTTCTCTAAACTTGGTTCGTCATTATAATTACTTTTCATAATATTTCCTTTAGGATTTTAAGAAACTATAGCATAGAAATATTAACCATTTATAATAACTTCAACTTATAATAGTGAAACCATCATTTGATTAACAGTCACGGCTATCTCTTTAATATCTTTATTCTCTCTTGTCATAAATGTATCTAAATTCTCTCTAACTTTATAAAAAGTTTCGCTTTCATTATTTACAAAGTTTGTAAATGCATCTTCTGGTTTTTCATTTACTCTTTTGAAGTTTAAAACTTTTTTAGTGTAATGTACCACAATAAACTCAATGAATTGTAGTACTTGATTTCTTAAAACCATATCATTTTTAGATGTTATTTCAACTCTATTTAATGCAACAATTATTTCTAATATATTAAATTCATGGATTAATGAATAAAATAATACAACTACATCATTAAAACTATGATTTGTACTCTCTTTTATCACAATAGCAGGTACTGCAAATCTTAAGTAATCAATAACACTAAAGAAAAGATTAAACTCATCATCTCCCTCAATCAAAACTTCAACTTTTTGATTATGAACTTGAGCTAATAATGAAAATAGCTCTTTTTTATGGTCTAAAATATGAGCTGCATCTAGTTGATTATTTTTAAGATATTTAACCATCCATCTTGTACTTGTGTATAAAATGTACTCTAATTTATTTATAAGTTTATACTGTGTTTCCACATCCATAATATAATCTTGTTCATAAATTTTTTCTCTCATCTCTTTTGCACCAAATAGTTGTTTTGCTACTAAATAAGATTTGATTTTTAATAAAAATCTATCCATTCCTAGCTTTTCAAAATCACTTACAAAAGTACAACCTTGGCTGTTTATTATTATATCAGCCATTTTTGTTGCTATGATTTCTCTTTTTAATGGATGATGTAAAAGTTCATGTTCATATGCACCTACAAATGATTTTGGGAAATATCTATATAAGAATTGAACTGCAAACTGCTCATCAATTAGTGTTGATTCTAATAATATTTTTTTAATAAATATTTTTGAATAAGATAATAAAGAGCATAATACAGGTCTTACTATTGAGCCATTTATATCTATGATATCATTTATATTTTCATTTTTAGGAATATAAAATGCTGCTCTATTAAATGCTGGTATATTATTATCTAATATCTCTATTACTTTTATAAAATCATTTAGATATTTTTTTGAAAATCTTTCATCCATTGAAATAACATTTGCTTGATTATAATTGCTTTTTAAAACTAAATTAACAACTTGGTCTGTAAGAGAAAAAAGTATTTTTTGTTTATCCTCATATGATAAATTCTCTTTTGCACCAATTATATTTAATAAAATTTTTAAATTAACTTCATGGTCAGAGGTATCAACTCCTCCTGCATTATCAATTCCATCTATGTTGATTCTTCCTCCACCTAAAGCATACTCTATTCTAGCTTTTTGAGTAAATCCTAGGTTTCCACCCTCACATACGATTCTTGCTTTTATATTATTTGCATCAACTCTAACAGCTTCATTTTGTTTATCACCTATATCAATAGAGTTTTCATCACTAGCTTTTACATAAGTTCCAACTCCACCATTAAATAGCATATCTACATTCATAGTAAGAAGCATAATACATAACTCTTCACCACTTACTACTTTTTTTGTAGTTCCAACTAGTTTTTTGATTTCAGGAGTTAAGGTAATCTCTTTTTCACTTCTTAAAAATATTCCTCCACCTTTAGAGATAATATCTTTGTTATAATTACTCCAGCCACCATTTTTAGACTCAAATAATCTTTTTCTTTCAATAAAACTAGCTTCAACATCAGGATTAGGATCTACAAAAATCTCTTTATGGCTAATTGCACCTAGAAGCTTGAACTTTTCAGATTCAATCATACCATTTCCAAATACATCCCCACTCATAGAACCAATACCCATAACAGTAATACTGTCTTTGTACATATCAATTCCCTCTTCGATTAAAAATCTTTGAGTTGAAACTAAAGCTCCACGTGCAGTGATTCCTAAATCTTTATGTCCATATCCATTTGAACCACCACTTGCAAAGGCGTCACCTAGCCAATAGTTTCTGCTAATTGCAATCTCATTTGCAACATCACTCATGGCAGCTGTTCCCTTATCAGCAGCAACTACAAAATATGCATCATCACCATCATAAGCTACCACATTCTCTTGTTTTACTACTTTCCCATCAATCATATTATCTACTAAATCAAGATTTGAGTTGATATATAGTGAATAAATCTCTTTAAAATACTCTTTTGTAACTTCACTTATATCTTTGTTGATTACAAATCCACCCTTTGAACCATCAGGAATAATAATAGAGTTTTTTCCCTCTTGGGTAATCATAAGTGATTTTACCTCTTGTCTATAATCATCATGTCTATCACTCCATCTTAATCCACCCCTTGAGATATTACTCATACGTAAATGTACTCAATAAAAGCTATCATGATAAATAAAGTTTTCTAAATTTGGTTGTAAACCTTTTAAGTTCTTTCCAAACTCTAAACTGTTGATTTTAAAAGCTACACTCTCTTTATCCATAAAGTAGTTTGTTCTTAATAAACAATCAAGTAAGCTAAGAGTTAATTTTAAAATTCTATCATCAATAATTTGTGGTATTGTTTTTATTTTCTCTTCAATTTCAGTTTTTATACTCTCCATCAACTCTTTTCTTTTTTTTAGTGATGGGTCAAATTTTGCGTAAAAATAATCCACAAAAAGTTTGGTAATAGAGTGATGTAAAGTATAGGTATTTAATATTGTCACTGAGTTTATTGTTAAAACAGCTTGGTCTAAATACTCAATAAATGACCTTACAAGCTTTATTTTTTTTTGATTAAAATTTTGATTTAAAACAAGTGAAAATACTTTTGAACTATTAAATGATAAATCTTTTATAGACATGGTAATAATATTTTCAAGATTCTCTTTTGCATCTTTAATTTTTTCTAAAAAATCATCTTTTAATATTCTTAAATTAAATCTTGATACATAAATCATATCTTTTCCATTTTGAATATTATATGTAACTTCATCAATAATCAAAAATCCAATATCATGTAAAATAGGTGTTACAGAAGAGAGATATAATTGATATGTAGAATAAATTTTAATATTTGTGGTATTTCCCTTTTCAACAATTTGAGTAACTACTGATTGTGTTTGAACTTGTTTGAAAAGTTCATCAGAGATTGTTAAGTCCTCTGGTCTTAATAGCTGCGAACATACAGCATTCATATCAGATGTAGTCATAAATAATCCTTTTTAAGTTTATAAAATTATTATCTTCCATAAAGCTTTATAAAGCACTTAAAGAATTAGAATTATTTTTTATTTAATACTAATTGAATAAAAGAGATACGAAAAGCTATTGGGCTATTAAATCACAAGTTATTAAATTTAATAACTTTTCTAAATCTTTTGGCTTAACTTCAATATCTAAACCTCTTTTTCCACCACTTACAAATATTGTCTCAAAATTAGAGGCACTACTATTTATCACTGTTCTTAATCTTTTTTTCTGTCCAAGTGGTGAAATTCCTCCAAGTAAATATCCTGTTACTTTTTGAGCTTCATTTTTATCAGCCATTTTTGCACTTTTTTCACCTAAGGCATTTGCAATATTTTTTAATGACATAGTACAATTTACAGGGATTATTCCAACTGCTAACTCTTTTGTATTTAACTCAACTAATAAAGTTTTAAAAACCCTATTTTCATCAAGTCCCAATTTTAAAGCAGCCTCTTGCCCATAATTTGTACAATCGCTATCATGTTCATATTTATGTACTTTAAAATCACACTTATTTTTTTTAAGTAAATTAATTGCTGGTGTCATTTATGTCATTCCTCTAAGCTATATAAAATTATTTAAAATAGTTAATATACAACAAAACCAAAGATGAAACTAAGGTATATCCTATTATTTTTGTTAAAATATATAAAAATCTTGATTTCTCTTCTATATAAAATAAAATTCTTGGTTGTTGATAACTATATTTAATGTATAAAAAAACTATAGATAATATGATATATAAAACTACTAAAAAAGAGTCTGATTCTTTTATTAAAAAAAACTGATTAATCAAAAGTACTACAACAACTATCCAACAAACTTTCCAAAAAAGATATCTCATATAATATAACCTTTAAACTCTTATTCAAGTAATAATAATTTATATTATATTAAAACAATAGTTAATAGATTGTAAATTTTATAAATATAAAAAAACTATTTGTAATTCCTTTAAAAATTAACATTTTTATTGCCTTATTTATTCTATAATAAAAAAATATTATTTACTAGGAAAATTGATGTCTTATAGAACATTAGAAGAAGAGATTAAAGTATTAGAATTAGGATTGCCTCCACTTGAGGGTGATGGTTTTATTGGCGGAAGATTAGACCCTAAAGAGGCTAGTTTAGTTTTAATTCCTGTTCCTTGGGAGGCTACTGTTTCATTTGGTGAGGGAACTGCTAAAGCTCCTGATGCTATGAGAGTTTCAAGTCATCAGCTTGATGTGGAGACTTATCACTATATTAAACCATATAAAGCTGGTATTGCCATGCTTGATACTGATGAAGATTTATTAAAATTAAGTAATAAAGCTAGAAAAAAGGCTCTAAAAGTAATTGAGGCACTTGAAGAGGGAAAAACTAATAAAAAGGCTTTAAAATATGTAAATGAAGCTTCAACTACTTTAAATAACTCAGTTTATAAAAAATCACTAAGTCAAATTAAAAAAGGCAAATTTGTAGCTGTTGTTGGTGGTGACCACTCTTCACCTTTGGGACTTATTAAAGCCTTAAATGATACTCAAGAAGAAAATTTTGGAATACTACATGTTGATGCACACCATGATTTACGAGAAGCTTATGAGGGTTTTAAATACTCTCATGCTTCTATTTTTTATAATGTTATGGAGAGTTGTGAAAAAGTATCTAATTTAATTCAATTTGGAATTAGAGATTATAGTAGTGAGGAGTCAAATAGATTAAAAAACTATGGAAAAAAAGCTGCATGTTTATATGATACAAATATGCAAGCTCAACTAGCAAGTGGCAAATCCCTAGAAGAGGTTTTCACACCATATGTTGAACAACTTCCACAAAATGTTTATCTCTCTATTGATATTGATGGACTTGAGCCTTTAAACTGTCCAAATACAGGAACACCTGTCCCAGGTGGTTTAAGATATGGGGAGTTAGAACATCTAATATTTATGTTAGTTAAAAGTGGTAGACATATTATAGGTTTTGATTTATGTGAAGTTGGTGATAGTATTGATGGCTGGGATGCAAATGTTGGTTCTAGAATTTTATATCAACTTTGTGGTGCATTATTAGCAAGTCAAGAAAAAATAGATTATAAATAATTTATAATCTATTTTATAAAATAAAAAACTTAAAAGATATTAAAAATTTATAAAACTCATATTTTTAACACATTTTTTTGCTATCATAAGATTATCTAATATTGAAAAAATAAAAACTATTTATAAATGGGAAAAATATGAAAATAAGAACTCTAAGTTTTATTGGTTTATTCTTTTGGCTTGGTATCTCTTTTTTATATCTAATAACCTCTTATACAACTAATATTTCTAAAGAAAAATCAATTGAAAACTATAATCAAATAATAAATCTAAAACTAGAAGTTGAAGACTTACTTATACTTACAAGTGAGTTTTATCATAATGAAAATACAAAAGATAGTTGGCTGAACAAACAAGAAAAAATCTCTATTTTACTTGATAAAATAATTTATAAATATGATAAAGAGAAAGAGATTTTAAATCAAATAAAAAAGATAAAAGAGTTAAATGACAAAATAAAGGAACTTTTTTTAGATTATTTACAATCAGATAAAACAAATGAAAATTTAAGTTCATATCTTAATTTACAAGTATCAAATATATTTTCACAAGCAGGAAGAATAAACAAAAAAGTAGTACTCTTAGTACAAGAAAACCATAAAAACTCTCAAGATCTAATCTCTAGTTTAGTTTTTGACTTAAGTTTTGTAAGCCTTATCTCAATACTTTTTATTTTGGTGATTTTCATCTCTATTTGGTTGAAAATATTAATTCCTCACAAAGAGATTATGAATAGATTAGAAGAGTACAATAATAATGATTTTACAAATAAAATAAAATACCGTGCAAATGATGAAGTTGGGCTTTTTATAGAAACATTTAACAAGCTCATAGCTCAAAGAATAAAATGGGAAAAAGAGCTGCTTATCTTAAATGAAAAAAACATAAATAGTAT
>CBFIGT010000078.1:0-10459 GCA_965662175.1 Arcobacter sp.
TTAGTAGTTGTTATTTTAAGGTGTTATCACAGGAGATAACATGATGAAAATGACAGAACCTAAACTTTACACAAGAGGAACAAAACTCTGGGTTAGGTTTAGTTTAAATGGTGAAGTGATTAAAAGGTCACTTAATATAGAAGATTCAAAAGCTAATAGAAAATTAGCAATAACACAGATAATTCCACAAATGCTTTTAAAAGTACATAGTGGAGAGTTCTTTGAAAACAAAATTGTTCCAACAGTAAAAGAGATGATTGATATTAGTTTGAAGATGAATAGAGCTAGTAGGAAAGCTAATACTCATAATTCATATAATTATGTTTTAAATAAACATGTAATTCCTGTATTTGGAAATAGAAAGATTTATAGTATCAAACCATCTGAACTTACTCTTTGGCAAAATGACTTATTAAAAACTCTTTCTAATAAAGCAGCAATTACTACAAGAATAATTTTTAATGGTATATTTGAAGATGCATTAAGAGATGAGATTATTTCTAAAAATCCATTCTCAATAATTAAAGCTCCACAAAATATAGCAAAAAATGAGAATATTCCTTTTTCAAAAGAGGAGGTATTTAGAATCTTAGATGCAAGTCCTGATAAGATTAAGCTGTTCTTTTCAATAGGTTTTTTTACAGGAATGAGAACAGGCGAGATAACAGCTTTAAAGTGGTCTGACATTGATTTAGAAAATAAAGTAATACAAGTTAGAAGAACTAGAAATAAAGGAGTAGAAACAACCCCTAAAACAAAATCTAGTATTAGAGATGTTGATATACTCGATGTTCTTTTACCCTACTTAGAAAATCATTTACAGTTTAAAACAGACGATGAATATGTTTTTCTAACTAGAGATAATGTTCCTTTTAATTCATCAAATAAAATATCTAGTATTTATTGGGCTAGAGTTTTAAAAGAGTTAAATATACCTTATAGAAATTTATATCAAATGAGACATACCTTTGCAAGTATGATGATTGCAAGTGGAGAAGATGTACTTTGGGTTTCATCAATGCTTGGTCATAAGAATGCAAATATTACTTTACAAGTATATGCAAAATATATAAAAAATGAGAAGAAATCAAGAGGAACTTTTTTACTAAACTAGAACAATCTTGGTTCAGTTTTGGAACAATTTTAAAATAGGTGTTTTTAAAGCCCTTATATTAGGGCTTTTAAGACAAAGGAAGTTTAATTGTAAATTTAGCTCCCTTATAATCTTTTCCTTTAAATCTAAACTCTATATTTTCTACATAAATAAAACCTTTTAAAAGTTTATTTATAATCTCTTGACTCATATATAAACCAATTCCTGTACCTTGGGATTTATATTTTGTAGTAAAATATGGCTCAAATATTCTTAAAATAATATCATCTTCAATACCATTTGCATTATCATAAATCTCAATTATTGTATTACTTTTATCTTCAAAAGCATTAATAAATATATATTTATTTTCACTATTTTCTAGTTCCATTAAAGCATCTTTTGAATTATTTAAAATATTTATTAAAACTTGTATTAACTCATTTTGTAAGGTTTTAAACTCAAATTCATCAATATTTTTAATAATTTGTATACCTTTTGAAATAAATTGAGGACTTACAAGCTTAAGTGTTTTTTCAATAAGCTCTTTTATCTCTACGCTTTTTAAACTTTTTGTATTTGGTGAAAAGAAATTTCTAAAATCTTCAATTGTTTGAGATAAGTATTGAGCTGATGTATTTATATTATCCATAATTTCACATAAATCTTCATCTCTTAAAATATCCATCTCTTTTTTTAGTTTTACCCCTGTTGATGCTGTTGATATAACAGATAATGGTTGTCTCCATTGGTGGGCAATATTACCAATCATTTCACCCATTGCAGCCATTTTACTTTGTTGATAAAGAAGTTTTTCTTTATGCTCTTTATCCATTTCACTCTCTTTTCTAGCTGTTATATCTTGAATAATTCCTATAATTCTATTTGTACTAGCCTCATATTCACCCCTACAATCTATCCATATAATTGTTCCATCATTTTTTATTATTCTATATGTACAACTATGCTCTGTGTGATTATCAATACTTGATAATATAGAGTTTTCAAAACAACTCCAATCATCTTTATGCATAATTTCTTTTAAAAATGCTGGACCAACTTTATCAACTTTTTTACTAATTCCAAAAAGTTTATAAATAGGCTCAGACCAATAAGCTTCCATCTTTTTAATATCCAAATACCAATCACCCATCAGTGCTATCTCTTGAGATTTTAAAAGTATGCTTTGTTTCTCTTCAAGACTTTTAGTGTAATTAAAAAAACTTTTTTCGATGTAAGTAGAAACAAAATAAGAGATAAGTAATAAAAATATTAAAAAAACAAAACCCATAACATAAATATTATTTAAATATTGTTTATATTTCGTAATCAAAAAAGTTTGTTTATCTTTAATCACTTTATTAACAGACTCCATTGTAAAACCTGTACCAATAATCCAATCCCACTCTTGGAATTTAATAAAATAAGAGGTTTTATCAATTACATCTTTGCTATCCAAAACTAAATCATATCTAAAAAAAATCCCTTGACCACCATCTAAACTTCTTAATTTAGCAATATTAATATCAGCTTCTACTAAACTTATATTTTGTATTTTTTGATTTAAAAGATTTTTATATTTATTTACTATTAAATTATCATTATTATCTATTACAAATATATATCTATCATCTTTATATCTTAAGCCTGAAATATGATTTATTATCTCATTTTTTAATTTATTAATATGGTCATCCAAATAATATCCAGTTCCCACAAAGATATTAAGGGCTTCAAATTTCTTAAAAAATCCAATTTTTAAATACTCTTTATTATCCTCTTTTATAGGATTTTTCCAATACCAATCATAAAAAGTTTCATCTTTAGTTTGCAGAATTTTATTCATATCTTGAAGAATAAAAGTTCCTTTTGAGTCCTGATAATTCCAAAGATTTTTTCCCTCTAAATGTGGAAATAATGGATTTAAAATAGTATTTCCCTCTAATGTATATATAAAGAAATAACCCTTCCCCTCACTAAATCTAATATCTCGTAAAGCTACTTTAATATCTTCTAAAATAAGTTCTTTTGATTTTTTATCTTTGTTATTTTCATATATGGAGTTGATAATTGAGTAGATATTTTCAATTTTACTTTTTAGCTTATTTTTTAAATCAATAGTGACATTACTATTTTTTTCTTTTATAAAATTATAAACTCTTTGCAAATCTATTTCTATTTGTTCTTTTTCACCTTTTATATATTGTTGTTCAATATACTCTTTTTCTAATTCAATATTTTTTTCATGTTCATTTGTAAGAAAAATAGAAATAACTAATGTTGTAATTAAAATTAAAATTGGTAAGGAGTATCGAATAAGAAGAATTACTCTTCTTTCGTTCAATTTTGTTTTCATCTTAACAGCTAATTAAATTTCTTATTGTTTGGATTATTTTTAAATATATTCATTGATTTTGTTAAAGATGCTTTTTTCTCATTGAACTTTTCTACGGTTGCAACGGGATTAATCAATAAAATGGAATCATCTATTACTATTTGAAAAACTGATTCTAAAGGTATAGTAACAGTTGAACCAAAATTTTCACTACCAAAACCTGCTTCAAAAGATATGAAATCATTATCAACTCTAACAGTTGAATATGTATAGTTAGCCAATACAAAAAGAGAGAACTTCGATAATTTTGATTTAATACTTGATGGAAGTTCTGGATTAAATGTTGCTGCATTTACATTTACTGTAATTGCAAATTCACTATCTTTATTTAGTAAAAAATCCGCAAGTGTTTTTATTTGATTTTTCATCAAATCTTTAAATTTATCATCTTCGATTACATTTGCAACCATAAATCAATCCTTTTTTATTTAAATAATGTTAATCTCTTTTTATGAAAATTACACTATTTATTTTACTAGTTTCCACATTAATTTACAGCAAAACATTAGAATTTACAAAAGAAGATATTGAAATTATTAAAAATAATCCAAATAAAAGTGCTATTTTAAAGCGAATTCAAAATTATAATAAATTAAATAAAAAAATTACAAACTATTCAGATTATAGAAAACTATCACATATAAACACATTTTTTAATAAGATTTTACCCCAACATGATAATCAAAAATATGGAATTAGTGATTATTGGAGTACAAGAAAAGAGTTTTTAATTGATGGGCGTGGTGATTGTGAAGATTATGTTATTGCAAAATATTTTTCACTTATTGAAAGTGGTTTTGAAAAAGAGAATCTTTTTTTAGCTGTAGTAAAAGTAAAAGGCGAAATTTCTGACCATATGGTTTTATTATATTTTAAAAACAAAGAGTCAATTCCTTATGTTCTTGATAATCTAAGTTTCAAAGTACTCCCTTTAAATAGAAGACCAAAACTTGAAGTAAAATTTATTTTTAATGAAAAAGAGTCATTTATAATGGATAATTATAAAATCTATAAAAAAGTAAATATAGATTGGGGAAAAGAGAATAAATGGGAAAACTTACTTACAAGAGTCTATAAAAACAAAGAGTAATCTTCTAAAATATCAAAATCAATCATTGCATTCATCAAAGCTATTTTACTAGCTTTTTGCAAATCATCCACACTAATATCTTTTTCAATAATTTTTCCCTCTTTTAAGTATCTAGCCCTCGTAGTTCCAAGCAAAAGAGGTTTTTTAGGAGTTATCCAAATATTATTTAAATATATGGCAATATTTGCAATGCTAGTATCTGTAATAAAGCCATTTTTTACAATTATTATTTCATGGGCATTTTCTTTTTTTTCAAAATTTTTATCTAAAGAATCTCTATTTAGATACTTTTTTGAGTAAGTAATTTCATCATCATAAATCAGTTTAAAAGAGTTTATCTCTCTTTTTTTATAAATAAAATAATCAACACTTAAAACTCCACTCTCATCATAAATCAGTTTACATCGTAAAAGCTTATTATTTGGTGGATAGATATATTCACCTAAATTTATATTTAAAGCGAGTGTATTAGAGACTCTTTGAGTATGATAATCTAAGTTAAAAACTTCATAATCATCACATTTAATTGTTTCAAAATAAACTTGTGCAGTTTCCTGAAAATATTTCATTATTTATCTTTTAATAAGGTATATAAATTTTATCGCACAACTCTTGATACTCTTGTAAACAATCGGAATCACAAGTTATACCACCACCACTTTTGTAAAAAAGTTCTCCATTTTCATCTTTTTCAATAAATCTAATCATAACAGAACTATCTAAACTCTCACCATCAAAAACACCAAACACACCTGTATAAAAATCTCTTTCATACTCCTCAATCTTTTTGATTATTTCAATAGTTTTTCTCTTTGGTGTTCCTGTAATAGAACCTGCAGGAAGCAAAGAAATCAAAATATCACCTATTTTTTCATTCCAGTTTTTTTCTAATTCACCTGAAATTTTAGAACTCACTTGTAATAGTTTTTTCTCTCCTGCATCTATCTCTTCACAATATCTAAACTTCTCAACTCTAACTTTTTTTGAGACAATTGCTAAATCATTTCTAAGTAAATCTACAACCATAGTATGCTCAGCCATCTCTTTTTCATTTCCTAATATTTTTGCACTTGCATTTGGAATTGAGGCATCTATTGTACCTTTCATTGGGTGTGTATATATTTTATTTTTTTTGATTTTGATAAATCTTTCAGGTGAAAAACATACAAATTTGTCAAAAAATTTTAATTTAAATTTTGCATTTGCTTTTTGATAAATCTCATCTAGACTTTGATTTGTCTCTATTTTTGTTTTAGCTGTTAAGTTTAATAAATAACTATTTCCACTAGCTATTTGTTCTTGTATATAATCAAACTTTTTTTTGTACTCCTTATAAGATAAGGGACTAGCTTTTATTTGAGCTTTTTGATTTTGAGTTTTTCTATTTTTTGAAGAGATTTCAAAATCTATCTCTTTATCAAGTTCACTTAACTTTTTTATATAATATTTTTTTAAATCATAAGATATCATAAAAAAGAATGGCTCTTTTAAAGAGCCATAATTATTAAGTTGAGAGATTAGTTTATTGTTCAAGGATTAGTTTTTTTAATATTGCCATTCTAACAGCAACACCATTTGTAACTTGTTTTAAAATTTTATTTCTAGGGTCTAGTAACATTTCATCACTTATGTCTACATTTCTATTAACAGGACCTGGATGAAGAAGTAAAATATCTCTATCTCCAAAAGTCTCTTTAGTAATACAATAATCTTTTGCATAATCATTTAATGATTGAAAATAGATTTCATTATGTCTTTCTAACTGAGTTCTTAAACTCATAACAACATCAACCTCATCAATTATTTCTGAAATATGATCATACTGTTTATGCTCATCATGTTCAGCCTTAAAGCAATCAGGAGCTACAAAACATACCTCCATACCAAATCTTGGAAGAAGTTTTCTATTTGAACCTGCAACTCTTGAAGTTCTAACATCTCCAACAATAGCAACTTTTTTACCCTCAACATCTCCATCAAAATGCTCTAAAATTGTAAATAAATCAAGTAATGCTTGAGTTGGATGTGCATGTTTTCCATCACCTGCGTTTATTATTGGACAATCAACCGCATCAGCTAAAGCTCCAGGTAAACCACAATCACTATGTCTCATAATAATAGCATCAGGTGCCATTGCATTTATATTTGCAACTGTATCAAAAATAGTTTCACCCTTACTTCTTGAGCTTGTACCAACATCTAATGAAACTACCTCAGCACCCAATCTTTTTGCAGCTATTTCAAAAGCACTTCTTGTTCTTGTAGAGTTTTCAAAAAATAGTGTAACTACTATTTTACCTTTTAAAATTTCTCTTGAATTCATATCTAAAAAAGTTTTTGCATCTTCAAAAAGATTAATTATTTCTTCTTTTGTAAAATCTGCCGTTCTAATTAAATGCTGCATTTTTTCCCTTTAATTTTAATTTTGATTATAGCAAACTATAAATTAATTTTTTTCATTTTTGTTAATAGATTGTTTATTGTTTTTAGATATAATTCATTTATTAAATAATAGGATAAATAATGGTTGAAAATATAGATAAAGAGTATGTATTAAACACTTATGCAAGAAACTATGTTAATTTTATAAAAGGTGTAAACGCTACACTTTATGATGACAAAGGTAAAGATTATATTGATTTCACTTCAGGTATTGGAGTTGTAGCTGTTGGACATGGTAATAAAAGAGTTGCTGATGCTATTTGTAAACAAGTAAACAACATCACACATATTTCAAACCTTTATGCAATTGAACCACAAGCTTTATTGGCTAAAAAAATAGCTGAATTAAGTGGTTACAATGTAGCTACTTTTTTTGCAAATAGTGGAGCTGAAGCAAATGAAGGGGCTATTAAAATAGCTAGAAAATATGGACAAACAAAATTCAACAATAAAAGATATAAAGTTATTACATTAGAGCACTCTTTTCATGGAAGAACAATTACAACTGTAAAAGCAACTGGTCAAGATAAGTTTCACTCACCAAACTTTTCACCATATCCTGATGGTTTTTCATATAATAAACAGATAAATGATATTTATACATCAATTGATGATGAAACTATTGCTGTTATGTTAGAGCTTGTTCAAGGAGAGGGAGGAGTTCAACCTTTTCCTAAAGAGGAGATTCAAAAACTAGCTAAATTTTTAAAAGAGAAAGAGATTTTATTAATTGTTGATGAAGTTCAAACAGGTATTTTTAGATCAGGAGAGTTTTTAGCTTCAAATCTTTATGAAATCGAGCCTGATATTATTACTATGGCAAAAGGTTTAGGTGGTGGAGTGCCAATTGGTGCTGTTTCAACTATCCATAAAGATATCTTTCAACCAGGTGACCATGGTTCTACTTTTGGTGGTAACTTTTTAGTAACAGCTGCCTCACTTGAGGTTTTAAATATTTTGGAAGAGTATAAAGATAAGGGTGCTTTAGATGAAGCAATTATCTATTTTGAATCAAAATTATCTTTGCTTTTTGAAAAATATCCAAATATTTTTACTAGTAAAGTTGGTCTTGGTTTAATGAGAGGATTAAGAGTTAAAGACGAAGAGACTTTGGGAAAAATAATCACAAATAGCTTTGATGAGGGTCTTTTAGTTTTAAAATCAGGAAGAAGTACTTTAAGATTACTTCCTATTTTAACTATTACAAAAGAAGAGCTTGATGATGGATTTAAAAGGTTAGATAATGCTATTAGCAAAATTTAAAATCTCTTTCGCCTCTCTTTTAGTTTTATCAACATTAGCAAATGCCAATGAAAATCAAACACTAGAAGAGAGCATCCTTTCAAAAGACAGATTAGATTTATTTGATTTATCTAAAAAGCAAATTGAAGAGGATAGTTCTAAACTAAAAAAAGATTGGATAAATCCAATTAACTATACTTATTCTAAAGTATATGGTGAGTTTTATGATACTGAAAAATCTTATATTAGTATTGACCAACCTATATTTAAAACAGGTGGAATTTATAAGGCAATAAAATATGCAAATGCTTTAAAACTCTACTCTCATTTAGATATAAACTTGCAAAAAAAAGCTTTAATAAAAGATACTACTACAATATTATTTAATATTCATAAACTAGAGCATCAAATAAAAAAGCTTGAACTCTTAATCAAAAATGGACAAATTGATATTGAAAGAAAAAAAGAGCAAGTTTTAAATGGCTTTGCTGATACATCTTTACTTGACAATGCCATATTAGACACAAACACAAATAAAAACTCTTTAGCTGATTTAATTTATCAAAAAGAGGAGTTAATAAATCAATTTAATACCTATGCAAGTGGTGATTATAAAAGCTTTGATTTACCAGTATTTAAACTTATTGATGAAGATTCATTTATAAATAACAATTTAAATATCAAAAAAACAAAGGCTGATATAACTAGCAAAAATGATTACTCTTGGATGATTATTTCAAAATATCTTCCAACTATTAGTGCAACATTTGATTATACAAAATATCATGCAACAAATAACTCATCAATCACTTATGA
Source organism: Arcobacter sp. (assembly GCA_965662175.1). Taxonomy (GTDB): domain Bacteria; phylum Campylobacterota; class Campylobacteria; order Campylobacterales; family Arcobacteraceae; genus Arcobacter. Next base: position 9,079 of record CBFIGT010000078.1, read on the forward strand.
TGATGCCCAAAACTATGGTATAAAAGTAACTATGCCTCTTGATACAAGAACTTTTAATGATATTGAAAGTTCTAGAATTGATTATCTAAAAGCTAAACTTGATTTAAAAAATACTATTATAGAGCAAGAAAACTTCTTTAAAAGTAAACTATCAAAAATCAAAATGATTGATTCTAAAGTTACTATTGCAAAAGAGGATTATGAGTTATATAATTCATTACTTGACGTAATAATTGAAGAGAAAGATGCTGAAATTAAAACGCAAAGTGATGTTGAAACACTATTAAACTCTAAAAAAATCAAAGAATTAGATTTAAAAATTTATAACTTTGATAAACAAATAGAGTTGTTAGAAATTTATTCAAAGGTAACATTGTAATATGCTTGAAAGAAGAGAAAAGAAAAAGAGTTTAATTTTAGCAATTGTTGGAGTTTGGCTCTCCTCTATTTTACTTTTAAGCCTGTTTATCTCATCAAAATACTCTGCAAATAAAGAGGAGTTAAATTATATAGAAGAGATATATATAAATAATTTAAAAGATAAAATCAAAGATAGAATAGAAAATTTAGCAACCTTACTTACAACTACATACACTAATAAATATGAAGCAATTGAGTTTATAGATAATTTAAAATTTGATGATGGTGGATATGTTTTTATTTTGGATGTAAATAAAACAATGCTTGTACACAAAAATAAAATGCTTACAAATGTCCCTTTTGAAACAATGACAGATAAAAGATATAAAGAAAATGTTAGCAATATAGTCTCTTCAGCCATAGAAAAGACTAATCTATTTATAAACTATAAACAGTCAAAAACTGTTTTTAGTAGAGATGAAGAGTTAAATAAGATCTCTTATGTTAGACATATTCCCTCTTATAATTTTATCTTAGGAACAGGACTTTATGATAATGATATTCAAAGAAATTTAAAAACTATAAAAGAGAAATTGGATGAAAAACTAAAAGAAGAGTTAGTGCATATGATTCTTTACTCTTTAGTTGTTATGTTTGGAACAACTACTTTTTTAATTTTCTTTTCTTATTTTAATAAAAAAAGAAAAGTATAATCTTTAACTTATGAAAAAAGATAGCTTTAGTAATTATTTTAACTCATGGCTTTATGGCAATGGGGGATATTATACAAAATATAAAACGATAGGAAAAGATGGTGATTTTTTCACCTCTGTTTCCACTTCTATGTTTTTTGGTGGTTCTATTGCTAAAAAAATTGTCGATACAATTAATAAAAACGAACTTCCAGCTAACACTACAATTTTAGAAATTGGAGCTCATCATGGCTATTTATTAGCTGATATTATCCAATTTATTTATACTTTAAATCCAAAACTTTTAGATACTTTAAACTTTGCAATAG
>CBFIGT010000079.1:0-10449 GCA_965662175.1 Arcobacter sp.
CATCAGTTACAATAATTACAGAATCAAAATTTTTAGCAGCTGATCTTACCATTGCAGGGCCACCAATATCAATATTTTCGATAATCTCTTCAAAATCATCAGTTTTTTCAATTGTTGCTTTAAATGGATAAAGATTTACACAAACTAAATCAATTCCCTCTACACCTAACTCTTTTGCTTGGTCAAGGTGTGATTGTTTATCACGTCTATGTAAAATTCCACCATGAATATATGGATTTAAAGTTTTAACTCTACCCTCAAAACATTCAGGGAATTTAGTAACTTCATTTGCTTCAATTACAGCTATTCCTGCATCTTTAAGTTTGTTGTATGTACCACCAGTTGAAATTATTTCATATCCTAATGCTACTAACTCTTTTGCAAAGTTTTCAACACCACTTTTGTCACTTACACTAATTAATGCTCTCATATTAAGATTTACCCTTTGATTTGTTTTCTTAGACTATTTTAAAGGGATATATTATATTGAAATGTTATTTATAAAAGGCTTTTACAAAAAAGAGAAAAATTCTCTTTTTTGATTATTTGTTTGTTAGATATAATCCGATAGCTTGTAGAGTTTTACCTTTAACATCACCACAGATTTTTGATGACATTAAATAAGATTTAGCTTGGGCAGTTGTTTCAAATCTTTTATCTGTTTTTGTACAGTTTTCATTATAAAACTTTTCTCCCATTTTTATCATTTTTGCTTGTCTTTTTTCAATCATTGCTTTCTCTTTTTTTATACCATCAGCAACAATTTTTTCAAGTTCTGCAAAAGTTTTTAACTCTCCACCATTCTCTTTTATAAAAGCTAAAGCTGCCTCTTTTGAGGAAAATGCATATTTACTGACCATACTCATAGTTCCAGGTTTTTTACTTCCAACTACATAATAAGCATCTTTTACATCAATAAACTTTAGTGTAGAGTTATCAACAACTTTCATAGAGCTTAGTTTAGAGTTTTTTATCTCTTTATCTTCAATCATACAATGAACTGAACAATACTGTTTTGTTTTTGCACCATCATTTGCAGCATGATTAGTTTTGTAAAACATAGGTAAAGTCATACCACAAATAGGACAAAATGTTTTTTCATCACCCTCTTGAAGCAAAGTTGCATCATTTGGATTAACAGCTTGATAATTCATTTTTTGCATCATTTTTGAATGGTCATGCCCCATATGCTCAGATGCATATAAATTTATAGAAACTAATAATGCACATACTACTAAAAAAGCTTTTTTCATTGTTTTCCTTTTTTTCTTTTATTTTATAAAATATTTGTTAATTATCTGTTAAGTTACCATTTACTGAAAATGTTATTTTAAATAGGGCTCCATAATATTTTTTACCCTTATACTCAAACTCTTTATTTGAAACCTCAAGTAATCCACCATGACGCTCTCTAATAATCTTATCAGCCATAGAAAGACCTAATCCTGTACCTTGGGATTGATGTTTGGTTGTAAAATATGGCTCAAATATTTTATTTATAATATCTTCACTAATTCCTAATCCACTATCTAAAATATCAATTTCAATACTCTCTTTGCTGATTAGTTTTGTGCTAACAAAAAGTAATCTATCTGATTCATTTTTGATATTAGTTTTTAAAACATCTTTGGTATTATTAAATATATTTATAAAAGCTTCTGCTAGCTCATTTTTATTAGCAAATATTTCTAAATCATCTTTTAAATCTATTATTTCATTTATAAAGTTATTATGTAAAGAAAAATGAACTAAGCTTAATGCATTTTCTAATACAGATCTTATGCTAATCTCTTTATTGCTTTTTTCACCTTTAATAAAGTTTCTAAAATTATCTATAGTACTTGATAAATATTTAGCTTGCTTTAAAACACTCTCTTCACAAATATCAATATCCTCTTTTTTGACACCAAATAAATCAGATTTTAGTTTTAATCCACTCATATTAGTTGTTATTACGCTTAAAGGTTGTCTCCATTGGTGAGCAATATTTCCTATCATCTCTCCCATTGATGCTAACTTAGTCTGCTCTTCCATAATCTTTAAATTTGAAATATCTTTTATATTTAAAAGAATAGTTTTTTTATCAGGTAGCAATGATGCTGATATATTAACAGTAATTTTTTTAGCACTTTTTGTAAGACAAAATTTTTCAATATTGCTAGAGTGACCGTGAGTTATGGCATCATTTATTAATTTTTTTATCTTATTAGCATCTTCTGGGACTGATAAATCACTACAATACTTGTCAATTAAATCATCCTCTTCATACTCAAGCATTTCAACAAATGCTTTGTTATATTTTAAAAATTTTGTATCTAAATCCACAATTGCAATACTGTCATGACTATAATTAAAAATTGTTTCAAACTCCTCTTTTTGTTTTAATAGTTTATCTTGAAGTTTTTGTTTTTCACTTATATCTCTAAATGAACAATAAATAAACTCATTATCTTCAATCAAAACTCTTACAATACTAACTGTAACATCTATCAAAGAGTTATCTTTTCTTCTATATTTTGTATCAAAATATAATGGAGTAAAACTTACATTTTTTATATTTTCATCAATTTGTTCTTTGCTATGTATAGCTTCAAAATTAGAAACATGTAGTTTTAATACCTCTTCATCACTATAGGCTAAACTATTTTTAAATAATTTACTATACTCAATAACATAACCCTCTAAATTTACAATAAAAATAGCCTCAGATGAGCTTTCCATAAATATTTTATATTTAGTTCTCTCTTTTTCAAGCTCTTCTTGATATTTTTTTATTTTAGTTAAATCTTTACCAATTCCTAAAACTCCAAAAATATTTTTTTCTTTATCTAATATTTTTACTTTTGTGGTATTTAAAAACTCTTTATGTCCATCACTTGCAAACTCAAGCTCTTCAAAATTTGATAAGGGTCTATTGCTATGCATAGCTAAATTATCATTCTCTTTAAAAAAATCAGCTAATTTTTTATCTACAAAATCATAATCAGTTTTACCAACTATCTCTTCTCTTTTTTCACCATACAAATCTTCAAATCTTTTATTACAAGTAATAAACCTACCATCTTTATCTTTTATCCATAAAAGGTCAGGTATATTATGAATAATTGTCTCTAATTTACTTTTTTCAAGCTCTAACTCTTTTTTTTGTTTATTTAATTTTTCTTCGTTAAGCTTCTCATTTGTAATATCCCTTGAAGATGCATATATAAACTTTTCACCATCTATTACTAGAGTTTTTGCATTTATTCTAACATCAATTATTGTTCCATCTTTTTTGATATGTTTTGTTTCAAAAATTTCATCAATATGTGTGGGACTTGCAATAAAAGATTCAATAATATCTAGTATCTCATCTTTTTGAAATTTAATATCAAAATCTTTTACATTTAGATTTTTCATATCACTATTTGAAAAGCCAAGCATTTTTGCAAAAGATTTACTATATTCAACAACATAGCCATCTTTATTTACAACATGAATTCCATCTGAGACTAAATCTAATAAAATTTTGTATTTTGTATTATTCATAATTTTTCTTAATATTTAAATATGACAACTAAGAATTGATTTATTTGGGTCAGTTAAATATTCATAACCACTATGCATAACATAGATTCCAAATAAAATCACCAAAATAGATGCTATTGTAATAAATAGATTTCTTAAACTTGTTTGCTTAAAAATTCCTACAAAAAAACCTAGTGAAAACATAGCTGGAATTGTACTTAGACCAAAAATTAGCATTACAAAAGCTCCCCAAAAAGCACTTCCTGTACTAGCTGCTGTTATTGCAAATACATAAACAAATCCACAAGGAAGAAGTCCATTTAACATACCAAGCAAATAAAAACTTGTAAGGGTATTAGAGCCAATTAAACTTCTAAAACTATCTTGATAAAGTTTTGATTTTGAAACAGAGTGCTCTATATTTGTAAGAAACTTTAGTTTACCACTTAATGAAATTCCAACTATTATCATCAAAAAACCAGTTGTTAAAAGCATTATTCCGCTAGTTGTATTATCAAAAGTTACAACACCACCAACAAAACCAAAAATAGCACCTAAAAGAGTATAAGTACTTACCCTACCAATTGAGTATAAAAAGTGAGAAAGGGATTGTTTTAATTTACTAAATTTATTATCTATTTTAGTACTTGAATATGCTACAACTATACCACCACACATCCCAATACAGTGACCAAAAGAGCCTAAAAATGCAATAGTTATAATACTTATTATACTTATATTTTCCATTAATTACCTAACAGTTTTTTTCGTATAAGTGGATTTGTAAGATTTTCACCCCTATACATTCTAAGAAGCACCTCATCAAACTCAATCATATTATCTTTTTTACTTTCATAAGCTGCAAAACCATATCCCATCTCTGTTTGTGAATCAATAGTATACCACGCTTTTCTAGCATCTATATATTTTAAACTATCCCTTGAAAAAACCCAAACTATAGCTTCATCTTGAAATTTTATATTTTTAAACCAAAGGGCAAAACATCCCATATCATCAAAAAACCAAGTTTTTCCATCAGGTGAAACAGCTTGCACTGAGTCCTCTTCTTTAGTAAGAGTCATACCACATTGTGTATCTTGGAAATGATTTAACTCTATGTTTACTGGTTTATGTTCATGGTTACCCTCATGTATTACAATCATCTTTTTTTGGTTTGACATTGATAAAAAGATAGCTACTATTATTAAAATTAATATAAATATGGTTAGAAGTGGTAGAAGTTTTTTCATAAAATATAGACCTGAATTTTTTTTTAATGATATATAAACTATCTTAACAATAAGGTTAAAATATTACAAATTTAAATGATGTTAAAGTTTTTATTCATTAATATATTAGAAAATTTTATATTTAAAATTAAAAATTAAGGGTAATTTTTGTCAAGTTTAAAAAAAATTCTATTGATTCTTCCGTTTTTGTTTTTTCTAAACTCATTTGCAAATGATTTAGAAAAAAACTCCCAATTAAGTAAGGCAATAAAAGAGAAAAAAATCTATCCAAAAGGTAAAAAGATTTTTGAAAAGCTTTGTAATCAAGAGTTATCACTAAATGAGTATAAAACATTATATGAATTAAAAGAGTCAATTTTAAAGAAAAATTTATGTAAAAAAATGAGTGAAAAAAATCTTGATATTTTAGCAATATATCTTTGGGATGTAAAAAGAGTTGAAAGTAATAATATTACAATAGTAGAAGAGATAATAGTTGATGAAAAAGAGAGATGTCCTGTTTGTGCTATGTTTGTAGCAAAATATCCAAGATGGGCAGCTCAGGTTTTTATGGAAAATCATAAATTCTCTTTTGATGGTGTAAAAGATTTAATGAAATTTTATTTTGAACCTAAAGCTTGGGGAAACTATCCTTTTGAAACAAAAGATATAAAAAAGATTTTAGTGACTGATTATTATACCCAAGAAGCAATTGATGGCTTTAAAGCATATTATGTTATAAGAAGCGATGTTTATGGACCTATGGGACATGAGTTAATACCCTTTGAATTATTAGAGGATGCTCAAACATTCAAAAAAGACCATAATGCAAAAGAGATTATAAGATTTGAAGAGATAACAAAAGAGGGTGTTTATAAATTAGATGAATTATAAAAGTAAAATCTATTTTGGAACAATAATTAGTTTAATGACACTACTTTTTTTATTAATTCTTTTTTTATTTGCTTTTAAGACACTTAATAAAAGTCAAATTTCTGATAAAAATATATTAGTTACTAATGTATCACTTCCTGATTTAGCTATCTCTACAGAGGCTATGTATATAAGACATAGGTCTTTAGCTGATATATTTTCTTACTTTAAAGAGTCACCATCTCTTTTGGAGTATTTTCCCTCAACTTTTGTATATCATTATCCAAAAAATATAAATAACTACCCATCAAAGATTTTACATGAAAAATAAGATTAATCTATATTTAGTGGAGTATGCTTTAAATGCCCTCTTTAGACAAAAAGCAAAAAATATTTTTATCTTAATAATATTTACACTTTTGATTTTTTTACTTAGTTCTATTTTTTTTATCTCAAAATCAATTCAAGAAGAGCTTAATACTACCCTTAACTCACTACCTGATATTACAGTTCAAAAGTTAAAAACAGGAAGACATCATAATATTGATGTAGCACTTGTAGATGAAATATTAGAGATTCCTGGGATTAAAAGTGCTGTTTCTAGAGTTTGGGGATATTACTATTTTGAAAATGCAGCTGTTAATTTTTCTGTTGTTGGAATTGATGAGTTTGAGGAGCAGTATAAAGAGAGTTTAAATAAAATTACAAAAAACCATGATTTTTCAAAAGCTTTGGAAAATGACTCTATGATTGTGGGAAATGGTGTGAAAAAGATTTTAGAAGAGAACTATTATAAAAACTATTTTAACTTTATAAAAGGGGATGGTGTTTTCAAAAAAGTTAATATTTTAGGTACTTTTAAAGACTCCACAAACTTAGAATCAAATGATTTAATACTTTTACCAAAAGAGTTAGCCCAAGAGATATTTTTAATGGATACAAATGAAGCAACTGATATTGTAATTAGAGTTTCAAATCCTATTGAAGTGGCAACCATTGCAGCAAAAATAAAACTTATATATCCTGATTGTAGAGTAATTACTAAACAAGATTTAGCTATCTCTTATCAAAATATATTTGATTATAAAAGTGGTATTTTTTTAGTTTTCTTTGTCATCTCTATTTTTACTTTTTTTATAATTGTATTTGATAGAATTAGTGGTTTAAGCAGTGAAGAGAAAAAGGAAATTGGTATTTTAAAAGCTATTGGTTGGAGAGTTGAGGATGTATTAAAAGAGAAGTTTTATGAAGCCTTTATTATCTCTTTTACAGCTTATATCTTAGGTATTATTTTAGCTTTAATTTTTGTATATATTTTACAAGCTCCACTTCTAAGTAATATTTTTAGTGGTTACTCAGTTTTAAAACCTAGTTTTGATTTACCCTTTGTTTTAGATATAAATAGCTTAGTTTTAATCTTTTTATTATCAGTACCTATTTATATAGCAGCTATAATAATTCCATCTTGGAGAAACTCTACTATTGAAACAGATAAGGTTATAAGATGATTGAGTTAAAAAATCTAACAAAAATATATGAAATAAATAAAAATAATAAAACAGTAGCTATAAACAGTATAAATTTAAATATCAATAGAGGTGAATTAGTTGTTTTAAAAGGTGCAAGTGGAAGCGGTAAAAGTACGATTTTATCCTTAATTGCAGGTTTAAGTAAGCCAAGTTCTGGTGAGGTAATTGTTGATAATAGACAAATATCAAAATTTCCTGATAACTTTGCATCTGATTTTAGGCAAGAGTATATAGGATTTATTTTTCAAAAATATAATCTTATTCCTAATTTATCTGTTCAAGATAATATTTTACTTCCTTTAGTTCCTAAAAATCTTGATACAAAAGAGGCAAAAAAACTTTTAGAAAAAGTGATGAGTGATTTTAAAATTGAGCATAAAAAAAGTGAAATAGTAAAAAATCTCTCAGGTGGTGAGCAACAAAGAGTTGCAATAGCTAGAAGTCAAATAAATAATCCAAAAATAGTAATTGCAGATGAGCCAACGGCAAATTTAGATAAAGAGTTATCAGAGCATTTTATCTCAATTTTAAAAGAGTTAAAAAGTCAAGGAAAAACTATAATAGTAGCTAGTCATGACCCTTTATTTTTTGATTTGGATTTTGTTGATAAGATGATTGAAGTTTCAAATGGAAAGATAATTTTATGATTTTATCTCCTGAAGTTTTAACAATATTAATACTTGATGCACTTTTATCAATTTTTTCATTTATAGCTCTATTTATCTCTTTAAAAATTGTTTTTAAATGGGATTTTAATTCCACTTCAAAATCCCAATACAATCTAGAAAAACAGAGTTTTTTAGGTGCAACTATTATTAAATATACCCTTTATCTAAAAATATTACTTTTTGTTTTTTTTATATTTACCTTAGACAAACTATCAAATGTAATTCATGGTGCCATGTGTGCTGCTGGAGTTGTTGATGCAACATCTTATGGAATATATCTTCTTTTATTTAAAATCTTAAATATCTATTTATTTGGTTTTTGGTTAGTTCTTCATAATCATGATTTAAAACATGAAAAACTTCCCTTTACAAAACAGAAGTTTATTTTCTTTTTAGTTATTTTTGCTTTATTTATGATAGAAACTATTTTAGAAATTACAATGTTTGCTTCAATTGATATTGATAAATTAGTAAGTTGTTGTGGGACTTTATACTCAAGTTCTCAAGACTCTTATGTTTCATCACTGTTTAAAATGAATCAAAACTATTTTTTGATGGCTTTTTATGTGGTTTTTATTTTACTTTTAATTTTTAAATATTTAAAAAACTCCTATTTATATACTATTTTTAATCTACTATTTTTAGTTTTAGCAATTATTACTTTGATACTATTTTTCTCAACTTATATTTATGAGCTTCCAACACATAACTGTCCTTTTTGTATATTACAAAAAGAGTATGATTATATTGGATATTTAATCTATATACTTCTTTTTTCAGGTACATTTTTTGGTTTTTGTGCTGGAATTTATGATATTTATTTTAAGCAAAAAGCTAAACTATTTTTTAATTATTCAATTATTTTAAATAGTTTATATTTGCTTTTAGTGAGCTATTTTGTACTTAGTTATTATATTAGATTTGGAGTATTTTTATAAAAAATGATTAAAAAGTTTAAAACTTTTTAATCTAATTTTAGACCCCAAATCTTTGCATTTTCTTTCATATTCTCTAACTCTTTTTCGCTAGAAATTACAATCTCAGGGTCAACATCAAAGTTAACTCTTTCATCTTTCCCCTCATAATCAACTTTATTTAAAATAGTTTTTATTGCATTATATCTAGCAATAAACTTATCATCACTTCTAATAATAGTCCAAGGAGATTTTTCTGTATTTGTTTCTTTTAACATTCTATATTTTTTTATTGTAAACTCATTCCATCTCTCTTGCATTTGAAGGTCAATTTCACTTAGTTTCCACTGTTTTAAAGGATTCTCTTCTCTCTCTTCAAAACGTCTTGCTTGTTCATCTTTAGTTACTGAAAAATAGATTTTTAAGAAATGTATTCCATGCTCTATTAAATCCTCTTCAAATCTTGTAACAGTTTTCATAAAAGTCTCATATTGCTCTTCTGTACAAAATCCAAAAACAGGTTCTACCATAGCTCTATTGTACCAAGACCTATCAAGTATAACTACCTCTCCACCCTTTGGAAAGTGTTGAATATATCGTTGAAAATACCATTGTGTTCTTTCAACCTCAGATGGCTTACCAAGGGCAACTACTCTATAATGTTTTTCATTCATATATCTAGTAATTCTTCGAATAGCTCCACCTTTTCCTGAAGCATCCCTACCCTCAACTAAAATAATCATCTTCTCATCATTTTTTTCTAAATGCTCTTGAAGCTTTATAAGTTCAATTTGAAGTAATCTTAAAGCCTCTTCTTGTGACCTATACTCATATTTTTTGTGAAGCTCTTTTAGAAAACTCTCATCAGCCTTTGTTCCAATTTTTTCAACAAATTCCTCAAATCCTAAAATATCTTCAATTTCTCTATCATAAAGTTTATCTATTTTCATATATTCTCCCCAAAAATAAAGTAATTATTATAGCAATAATTAGTTGGATTTTTAACTCTATTTTATTTTAAATTTGAAAAATTTTCTATTGATTTGTGTCAATGCTGAAAATACCAAAAAGAGTTAAACTTTCAACATATTAAATTAAAGGTTAAATCATGGAAAAAATAGAAGTATTAGGCTCAACAGTAGATTTTTTTAAATCAATTGAAAATGGCTTAACAACATATCAATTTGATACAAGTAAATGTGGACCACCAGATCCAATGGTAAATGCAATGGCAGGATTACAACTATTAGATGAAAATAGTCAACTAATAATGATAAACCATAAATCTCCAGGTGGACTTTTCCCAAAAGTTGAAGCTGAGTTTGATTTTATAGAAGATAAAACAGAAGATGGAAAAGCAAAAGTAATTTTTACAAGAAAACAAAATGCAATTAATTCTACAGATTTTACTCAAAATACTTGTAGTGGCGGAAAATAGTTTCATATGAATATTTCAACTGCCTTTGCACCACCTTTTAAGCTTATAGCTCCATTTTTTATATTAGCAGCATTTGTTTTTGTAATAAGTATTTCAATGCTTTTTGGTTTTGATGTACAAATTATTCATAATTTAGATAGTGCTGTATTATCATGGGTTCATTTATTTTTACTTGGCTTTGTAATGATGATAATCTTTGGAGCAATGGCACAGTTAGTTCCTGTAGTTTTAGAAGTTGGTCATTTTGCAGTTGATTTGTATTATGCAATATATCCTTTGCTATTTATTGGA
>CBFIGT010000080.1:0-10255 GCA_965662175.1 Arcobacter sp.
TGATAAGTTTGATGAAAAAAACAAAGACTTAAAAGATATAAAAAAAGAGATTGAACTTTTAGTGTCAAATTTTGATGATACTACAGATAAACTAAAAGAGAAAAAAGACTCTATAGAGCAATCATTGAAAAAAATAGTTGTCAAAAAAGATGATTTGTCTTATCGCTTAAAGAGGGTAGATGAGTTTGAAAGGGGAACTACTTTTAATAAGTGTATAAAATGGGGTATAAAATATATATCAAATGATGATAGTGATGATATCTTGGATTTGATACAAAAAATTGATAACAATGCTTCAAAATATCGAGATTATTATGGAAAAATAGAGCAAAGATTTGGAAAACTAAATAACTTATTTGACAATAGTTTAAATATAAAAAGAGAGCTAGATGCTTTGGATACAGCTTATGGGCTAAAAGAGTATTATGAAAAAAATATGATAGAAAATGCAAAAAATATACTCTCTCAAAATCTAAATCAAATACTAAAAAGTATCATCCAACAATATGATAAGCTTTTAGAATCCCAAGGTAAGATAGAATCACTTATCAAAAAAATTACAAATATTTTTAGTGAGATAAAAATAGGTGTCATAGATACTTTAGCATTAAGATATCAAAAAACAAATAATAAGATAATAGAAACATTTAACGCAATCAAGATAGAAAATGAACAAAATAGTTTAAGCTTTTCAAATGATTCGCTTTTTTCATCAAATAACAGTGACACTAAAACCATAACAGAACTTTTGAAAAAACTTGTAGATTTGATAGAGTTTGAAAATAGTACAAAAATAGATGTGGAAGATAGTTTTATATTGGAGTTTAGAGTTGTAGAAAATGGAAATGATTCTAAATATGTTCAATCTTTAGATATGGTAGGCTCAAATGGTACAGATGTATTGGTAAAAAGTATGATTTATGTGGCAATGCTATATATCTTTAAACAAAAACTCACAAAAAAAGAACTGAGTTTTCAAGTGATACTTGATGAGGTGGGTATTTTATCTCAAAGATATCTAAAAGAGCTTATAGAGTTTGCAAATAAAAAAGGGATAATGTTTGTAAATGGAGCACCCGATGAGAAACTAATAGGGACATATAAACAAGTGAGTCTTATAAGTAAGATAAATAAAATATCAGTAGTAAAAGAGTTGATAGTAAAATAAAAGGGAAAAAATGGTAGATAAAATCTCTTCACAAACATATAAAAAGTGGATAAATGAGTTAAAAGAACAGTTTCAAAAATCTCAAATAAAAGCTTCAATAAAAGTGAATAGTACATTACTTGAGTTTTATTGGGATTTGGGTAGTGAAATTGTAGAAAAACAAAAAGAATACAACTGGGGAAGCGGATTTTTAGAGCAGTTGAGTCAAGATTTATCTAAAGAGTTTCCTGATGTTAAAGGCTTTTCAGTTACAAATATTAGCTACATACGAAGATGGGTGTTATTTTATACTCAAAATAATATCGCCACAAGTTGTGGCGAAAATGAAATTATAAAATCGCCACAGTTTGTGGCTGAATTATTTATGATACCATGGGGACATAATAGAGTTATCATATCAAAATGTAAAACCATAGACGAAGCACTTTATTATGTAAGAAATACTATCAAAAATGGTATCAGTAGAAATGTACTGATACATCAAATTGAAACAAATCTTTATAAAAGAGATGCAAAAGCAATTACAAATTTCGAAGCAACATTACCACCAATACAATCAGACTTAGCAAAGGAGATAACAAAAGACCCTTATAATTTTGATTTTCTGACACTTACTGAAAATTATCAAGAAAAAGAGCTAGAAGAGTTGATAGTAAAATGAGATATTTATCTACACTTTTAAAACTAAAGACTCAAAAAGAGTTAAACTATTCTGTGCTACCAAAGGCTTTAGTAACTCAACTTTTAGATGAGGGTTTGATAGAGATAAAAACACTTAGTGCAAATAAAAAGAAAGTATTGGCAAAAGAGCAGTTTTTTATAGCTTTTAAAAATATAGAAAAGATACAAAACAGTATGACTAGAGCTGATTTGATAGGAGCAAAAAGTGATACTAAGATAAAAAAAGTATCACCCCAAGATGGGCTTTATTTAAATGGAAATTGTAAAATCTCAAATATAACTTTACCCATCTTTGAAAATAGTGCTTTATTTTTAAAAGATATTCCAAGTATCTCAAAAGATATTTTGATAGTGTGTGTAGAAAACTTTGAAAATCTTATATATTTTAAATCTCAACTAAGATTATTTAGAGATGAAGATATTTTATTTGTCTTTAGAAATAGTGCTATGCTAAAGTTTATAGAAGAGATTGAAAATGAGATTATCTATTTTGGTGATTTTGATTTGGCGGGGATAAATATCTACCAAACACAAATACTTACAAGAAACAATTCTATAAAATTTTTTATACCAAAAAGTATAGAAAATGATTTGGATAATTATGGTACAAAAAAATTATATATGAAACAGTATGAACTGTTTAAAAATATAAAAAGTGAAGATAAAAAGATACAAAATCTAATAGATATGATTCATAAAAAACAAAAAGTATTAGAACAAGAGTATTATATAAATATAGAGGATGGATTATGAGAAAAAAAGAACATAAAAGTTACTTTTGGGCTTATGCAGATATTTTAAAAGATATAGGAATAAATGACTCTGGACTGGATAAACATATTTTTAATATTATGGGTGAGATGTGCAAACTTCATCAAAATAGTAAGTTGGTGTAAGATGGAAAATATTGTAACTTACAACGAAGGAGAACTTGAGCTTAAAGTATCAGTTGAAGAGGAAACTATTTGGCTCACTCAAAAACAGTTAAGTGAACTTTTTGTAACTTCAACAGATAATATAGGATTACACTTTAAAAATATATTTAAAGAGAAAGAGTTGGATGAAAATTCAACTACCGAGGATTTCTTGGTAGTTCAAAAAGAAGGTAATCGAGAAGTAAAAAGAAAACTTAAGCATTATAATTTAGATGGTATCATAAGTGTAGGATATAGAGTAAATTCATCAAAAGCTACAAAATTTCGTCAATGGGCTACATCTGTACTGAAAAACTACATTACAAATGGTTATGCCATCAATGAACAAAAAATCACCCATCAAAGACTATTAAACCTTGAAAAAGATGTAGATACTATAAAATCTCATATTCAAAATAACACTTTGGATCTAAAGCAAGGGATATTTTTCAATGGTGAAGTTTTCGATGCTTATGCTTTTGTATCAAATATCATCAAATCAGCTAAAAAATCTATCAAAATCATAGATAATTATGTGGATGATACTGTACTTATTCACCTTAGTAAAAATCAAAATGTAGATATTTTCATATACACCCACACTATATCAAAACAGCTCAAGCTAGATATAGAAAAGTACAACAAACAATACCACCAAATAGAGTTAAAAATCTTCAAAGACTCCCACGATAGATTTATTATCATAGATGATGAGGTGGTCTATCATCTGGGAGCAAGTCTTAAAGACCTTGGTAAAAAATGGTTTGCATTTAGTAAGATAGATAAAGATGTAGTAAATATTTTGGATAGGATAAAGTAGATGATTAGAAAAATAGCTTTTATAGGCGTAGGTGTTATGGGAAAATCTATGGTTAGAAACCTTATGATTAGAGGATTTGATGTAAGTATTTATGCAAGGGATAAATCAAAAGTGGAAGATGTGATAAGAGATGGGGCTATATTTTATGATAGTATTGAATCTTGTGTGGTAAATCAAGATGTAGTTATCACGATAGTGGGTTATCCAAAAGATGTGGAAGAGGTCTATTTCTCAGCAAAAGGTATCTTAAACTCAGTGAGTGAGGGAACTATTCTTATAGATATGACTACTACAAGTCCTGAGCTTTCCATCAAGATTTATGAAGAAGCAAAAAACAAAGGTCTTAAGGCTTTAGATGCTCCTGTTTCAGGTGGAGATGTGGGAGCTAAAAATGCTACTTTATCTATCATGGTTGGTGGAGACAAAGAGGTGTTTGATTCAGTTCAAGAGATATTTGAAGCTATGGGTACAACTATTATTTATGAGGGGAAAGCTGGAAGCGGACAACACACAAAGATGGCAAACCAAATAGCCATAGCAGGGATCATGGCTGGAATTAGTGAAGCTATAGCTTATGGTAAAGAAGTGGGGCTTGATATTGATACGATGCTTAAAAGTATTAGTAATGGAGCAGCTTCAAGTTTTCATATGACAAATAATGCTCCAAAGATGAATCAAAGAGATTTCAAAGCAGGTTTTTATATAAAACACATGGTAAAAGATTTGAAAATAGCTGCAAGTGAAGTTCCTAATTTAAAGGTACTAAAAGATGTATTGGAGATGTATGAAACACTAGAAAAAAATGGTGATGGAGATTTAGGTACTCAAGCAATTTGTAAATATTATGAATAAGAAATATAAAAGTAGGAAAATTATAGATGAATAAAACAATAACATTAGCTCATGGAAATGGTGGAGAAGAAAACAACGAACTTATTAATAAAATATTTTATAAAAATTTTAAAAATGAAATACTTGAAAAGAGTGAAGATGCAGCTATTATTCAAGATGGAAAACTAGCTTTTTCAACAGATTCATTTACAGTGAGTCCTTTATTTTTCAACGGTGGAAATATTGGAAAATTAGCTATTTGTGGTACTTGTAATGATTTGGCGATGATGGGTGCGAAACCTAAGTATTTAACATGTGCTGTTATTATTGAAGAGGGCTTTTCTCTTAGTGAGCTTGAAATAATTGTTGAATCTATGAAAAATGAATTAGCAAAAAATGATGCTCTTATTGTAAGTGGTGATACAAAGGTAGTTCCAAAAGGTGCTGTTGATAAAATCTTTATAAACACTACTGGAATAGGTGAGATTTTACAAAAAAACATCTCTTCAAATAGTATAAGTGAAGATGATGTGATTATTGTTTCTAACTCTATAGGAAAGCATGGAGCTACTATTTTTGCAGCACGTGAGGGTATTGATTTATCTACAAACTTACAGAGTGATTGTGCTTCTTTATGGTCTGTTATAAATGAACTTATAAAAAATGATATAAAAATTACAGCTCTTAGGGATGCCACAAGAGGTGGAGTTAGTGCTGTTTTAAATGAGTGGGCAAAACAATCAAATATTTGTATTGAAGTTGAGGAAAAAGATATTCCTGTTTGTGATGAGGTAAATGGTATTTGTGAAATGCTAGGCTTTGAAGCTTTAAGTTTAGCAAATGAAGGTACATTTGTAATGGCTGTATCAAAAGAACAAGCTTCTAAAGCACTTGAAATAATGCAAAAAAATGATTTATCAAAAGAGGCTTGTGTTATTGGAAAAGTAACAAATGAACATATTACAAAAGTTATTTTAAACTCAGCTTGGGGAACAAAAAGATTTTTAGATACACCAACAGGTGAATTACTTCCAAGAATATGTTAGGAGAGTTTTATGCATGAATATAGTATCGTCCAATCTTTGCTTGAATCTTGTGAAGAACACGCAAAAGAAAATGATGCCACAAAAGTTACAAAAGTAGTAGTTAAAATAGGAGCACTTAGTGGTGTAGAAGTTGATTTACTTCAAACAGCTTTTGATACCTTTAAAGAAAAAACAATATGTGATGGATGTGAGTTTATAATTAATTATCAAAAAGTAATAATAGAGTGTAATGATTGTAAAGAGCAATCAATTTTAGAAAAAAATGAATTCACCTGTCCAAAGTGTGATTCTTATAATACAAAAGTAATTGATGGTGAAGATATGTTTCTTATGAGTTTAGAGATGGAATAAAGCAGAAATTATTAAAAGCCAAAAATATGTGAAAAAATAGTATAGTTCAATTTAGAAAAATTTTATTGGATGAAGAGTAAGAGTTCATATTTATAAACTTTTCCCACGATTAGTTTAACAAAATGCTTTGGCAAGCTTTAGAATCTAATGATATCAAGGATAAGTACTTTGGTGCTTAATCTTGTTTACTATTTATTAATAGATAAATAGTAAAATATCTTAATTTATTTATAGGAAATATGTATATGTTATTAATGAAATTACAAACAAAAGAGAAGTTTGCTTTTTTACAGTTGGCTCAATATTTAGCTAGAATTGATGGTGAATATGGAAATAGAGAGCAAGATGTTATTGATGAATATTGTGTTGAAATGGGAGTTGATAAACCAACAATATTTATAGAAGAGGATTTTGAATTAGATAAAATTTTAGCAACATTCAAATCTAGAAGAAGTAAAAAAATAGTTATTTTAGAGCTTATGATTTTAGTTCATATTGATGATAAATTTGATCATAAAGAGCATGAACTTACTAAAAAAATTATGAACTCTTTTGATATTAATGATAAAGATTTAAAATACTATTCATACTGGGGAAAAGCTGTTTCTTCACTTTATGAGCAAGGAAAACTTTTTATAGAGGATTGATTAATCCTTTATATAAGTAACAATATTAAATAAATGACTATTTGGGTCTAAAAAATAAATCTCTTTTTTTTGAAAATCCTCATAGATTTTCTTATTTTCAAAATCTCTTATGCTACTACCAAATAAGAGTTTCTCTTTTTTTATATTTTTTAAAATAAAATCAAAATATTCATTATCAACTTCAAAAGTAAATTGAGTATTTGTATACTCTTCATCCTCTTCTAGTTTTAAATATAATTTATCATTAACTTGAATTAATGATTCCTCGTCACTTTCACTAATTAATTTAAAGTTCAAAATTCTATTATAGAAGTGAGAAGCTATTACTGTATCAACACAAGGAACAATAGTATAAGTTAATTGGATATTCAAAATTTACCTTTTTATTAATCTTTAAAAATAGGGTAAATTATATTGTAAATGTACGAAAATTTAGATAAAATCACGCCATGGAAATAATAGAAAAGTTAAATGCTCAAATAGATAAAGTATTAAAAGATTATGAGATGTTAAAAATGGAAAATAATTCATTAAAAATAGAATTAGATAGATTAAAAAATAAAAATGATGAATTAGTAAGAAATAATCAAGATATGCTTTTAAAAATAGATAGTACATTAACTTTAAGTAAGGCTAGAAAAAGTGAATAAGAAAATAACATTTCATATTGACAATATGGCTTATAGTATTAATATTGATGAAAACTTGGAAAAAGAGCTTACAAAATTCCTGCCCTGTGATAAATCGCTTACTACAAAAGAGTTGTTATACGCATATTTATGTAAAACACAAGAACATCATAGCTTTAAAAATGAGGTAGAAAAGCTTTCAAGTAAACTCCCTAAAATCTAATGAAAAAATCTTTTTCAATAATAGAAATAATATTTACTATTGTGATTATTGCAATAATTTCTTCTTTTGCTTTAAATAAATATTTTCACCATATTGAAAAAGTAAACTTTGTAAAAATAAAATCTGAAGTTTCTTTAATAAATAATGCAATTAATCAATTATATTCAAATCAAACTCTTTTGGGTAATAATAATTTTATTATTGAGAGATTAGATGAGGCTTTAGTTGATGTTCCTAATGAAACACTTTTTAATGGTTATAATGAGTTTATCTTATTAGATGAAGTTATCTTATCAACAAGTGAAGAGAAAAAAGAGTTAGGTCAATGGATTAAACTCTCTAATAGTGAGTACAAAGTCTATTTTTCAAAAGATAAATTTTTAAGTTTCTATTTAGATAGTGAAAACATGACATTTGCTTGTGATAGGAATGAAAATCTTTGTATAGAGTTCGAACAATGAGTTTCTATTATGAATTAGCACTTTTAAAATCACCTTTAGAAAATCTTACTTTTGAAAATGATGATAAACTAGAATTAGGTTCTTTAGTAAAAATAAAACTTAGAAATCGAAAAGTTTTAGATAATGCTGTTGTGATAAAAGAGGTTCCAAAGCCTACATTTAAATGTACAAAAATTGATACACTTACTAATCTTTTTTACTCTAAAGAGATGTTAAAAACAGCTAAGTTTATTTCTCAATATTATGTCTCTTCTTTAGGTGAAGCTTTAAGTATTTATAATCCTTTTAATAATGAGATTAAAAAAAATAGTAATGAGATTTTATTTGAATCAAATATTGATTTATCAAATGAACAAAATCAAGCCTATGAATTTTGCCAAGAAAACTTACAATCACTACTTTTTGCAAATACGGGTGCTGGAAAAACAGAAATATATATAAAGGCAATTGAGAAAAAATTAAATGAGGGTAAAGAAGCACTTTTATTGATGCCTGAAATTTCACTAACTCCTCAAATGCAAAATAGATTAGAAAAAGTATTTGGAAAAAGTGTAGCAATTTGGCACTCAAAAATTACAAAAAAAAGAAAAGAGAGTATTATTGAGGGACTTTTAAAAGGTGAAATAAAACTTCTTGCAGGTGCTAGGTCAGCTCTATTTTTGCCCTATAATGATTTAGGATTAATAATTGTTGATGAAGAGCATGATGAATCTTATAAAAGTGATAGTAAACCAAGATATAATACAAAAGATTTGGCACTATATATTTCAAAATCACAAAATATTCAAGTAATACTAGGAAGTGCAACTCCATCACTAAACTCTTATCATAAAATAGCTTTTTTTAGATTATCTAAAACCTATTTTCAAACCACAAAAACTATCTCTTATGATGATGGAACGTCAAGTTTAACACAAAATATAATAGGAAAAATTGCTAAAACTGTAAATGAAAATAATCAAGTTATAATATTTTTACCCACACGTGCGAATTATAAATATCAAGTTTGTACTTCATGTGGTAAAGCTGTTGATTGTCCTTTTTGTTCTGTTTCTATGAGTTTACATAAAAATGCCTTAGCTTTAAAGTGTCATTATTGTGGTTATACCCAACAAATACCAAAATCATGCCCCTCTTGTCATACAGGAATAATTCATAATCTAAGAGTTGGAACTGCTCAAATTGAAGAGGAGTTAAATGAGATATTTAAAGATAAAATTATTAGAAGATTTGATAGGGATGAAGTTAAAACTGATAAACAATTAAGAACTATTTTAGATGATTTTAATAAAGAGAAGATTGATATTTTAGTTGGAACTCAAATGCTCTCTAAAGGGCATGATTATCATAATGTAAAACTAGCTGTAGTTTTAGGTATAGATTCAGTTTTACGAATGAACTCATATAAAGCAAGGGAGAGAGCTTTATCTCTTTTAATCCAAATTGCTGGAAGAAGTGGTAGAAAAGGTGAGGGCGAAGTTGTAATACAGACTCAAAACAAAGAGTTTTTTGATTATTATATTTCCCAAAAAGATTATAAAAATTTTTTAGATGATGAATTAGAGTTTAGAGAAGAGTTATATCCTCCATATTTTAAGTTAGCAAAAATTATATTTGCCCATACAAATGGATTAAAAGTAAAAGATGAGTTTGATAAATATACAAATATCTTAAAAGCCCATGAAAACATAGAAGTTGTTGGGGCTAATCAATGTGTGATATTTAAATTAGCCAATAAATTTAGATATGAGATTTTGATACGTTCAAATAATCTAAAAGCTTTACTTGAAGCTTTACATAGTATCAATTCCCCAATGGCTAGTATAGATATGGATACTATTTATTAACATCTACTTTGTTTTATTTTGTATTAGAAAAGATTATAGTATAATCGGCAAAAATTTAAAGGAATAAAAATATGATTTATACTACTGATGAATTTAAAAAATTAGTTGAAAATATCCAATCTCAAGATTGGTATAGAAACCCAATTGGATTTGGTATTGCTAGAGTTGATAGAGGACAATTAAATCCTGAAAAAATTTTACAAGCAACTTATCCTGTAGTTAACTGGGAAGAAAATTATGGAAGCGCTGCTATTTTTTTAAATGCATTAAAAGAGTCAGGTGTTGAAGTTGATACTTCTAAATCAGAGTTAGTTTGTACTTTAAGTGATGAGTTTTTAACATCTTGTATTGAGTCTTTTAGACCTTATGCTCCTGAAGCTAAAGGTGAAGCTCATAAAAATGTACAAGTTATCTCTTCACTTGCTACTTTACCTATTGATTCAGGATTAACAGGAAATGATTATAAAGTTGTATTTATTTTTGAAGATGCAAACCCACAATCAGTTGAAACTGTTTATTTAAAACTTTATGCTTTATCTTTAGGAAAAGCTAAATTAAGAAGTTTAAACTTAAATGGTGCATTTGGTATTTTAGAAAACTGTGCTTGGGCTGGGACTGAACCTATTGAATTAGATTG
>CBFIGT010000081.1:0-10237 GCA_965662175.1 Arcobacter sp.
AAAAGGAGTAGAAATTAAACTTCTAACCTTACCATGTGGCACATATTTGTGACACTCCCAACACTTACGACCATTTTCAAGACTTCCATCTTTGCCACTATGATAATTATCTGCATTTGCTTTTAGCGTTTCATTTTCACTAGTGTGACATCTAACACAATTTGCTTGAACCCTATTTGCACCATCTTCACTAATTTGAATATTATGTTTATAACTATTCATAGTGAAAGCTACCGAGTGATTCCACCCATCAATTGCTTTTGATTTATATTTTGCAACTTCATCTCCAACAGGAAGGTGACAATCAACACATTTTGCTACATTTTTGTGTGAACTTTTTTCCCATGTTGCATACGCTGAATTCATTGTATGACAGTTAATACAGGCTTTTGGGTCACTTGACAAATATGAAAGCATATTTGATGCATAAACAGTGTAAACAAATAAAGATGCGGCTATAAGAAGACTTAAAATTGTTCCATAAACAACAACTTTGTTACTCTTTTCCATCGTATATCCTTTAGCTTACTTTGAAATCATAAATAGAAAATTTGTTTAAATTCTTGACTTAAATCAAGAAAGTGAATATACATTCGTTTAGCTATAACTAAAAGTTATATAAAGAAAAAAAATTAAAATGGTAAATATTTCTTTACCAACCATAAAATCGACTTTCTATTTAATTTAAATATATAAACTAATTAAAAAATTAATAAAAATTTAAGATATTCAAAAATTTTAAAATTCTTTTTATGGATTTTCTAAAATAAGATTTGTAGATAACTTTTGATATAATTCCCGAAATAATATATAAAAGTAGAGAAATGATTGATATTAAACTATTACAAAAAGATTTTGAACAAGTTGCAAGTGCATTAAAAAGAAAAGGGCTAGACCAAGAGATTTTAGACAAGTTAAAATCTCTTTCAGAAGATGCAAAAGCAAAAAGACAAGAGATGGAAAATGTTACAGCTGAACAAAATTTACTCTCTAAAGAGTTTGGAAGATATAAAAAAGAGGGTTTGGACATAGAACCTCTTCAAGCAAATATTAATGAATTAAAAAGTAAAAAGTTAGTTTTAGAAGATGAAGTTAAGGTTTTAGAAGAGGAGTTATCAACAATTATTTTAGGTGTTCCAAATATGCCTGATGAGAGTGTTCCAAATGGTGCTGATGAAAGTGAAAATGTAGTATTAGAAGTAATTGGTGAAAAACCAAATTTTGCTTTTGAGCCAAAAGAGCATTGGGATTTAGGTGAGGATAATGGAACTTTAGATTTTACAAGAGGTGTTAAGTTATCAAAATCTAGATTTGTAGCTATGAGAGGACAAGCTGCTAGAATGGAGCGAGCACTTATAAACTATATGCTTGATTTTAATAGAGAACGTGGTTTTGAAGAGTGGTATGTTCCTTTTATGGCGAATACAAATACTCTTCAAGGGACAGGTCAGTTACCAAAGTTTGGTGATGATTTATTTAAGATTGAGGGTGAAGATTTATATTTAATTCCAACAGCTGAGGTTGCTTTAACAAATCTTTATAATGATGAGATTATTCCTGTAGAAGAGTTACCTTATATGATGACATCTTATACTCCATGTTTTAGAAAAGAAGCTGGAAGTGCAGGGCGTGATACAAGAGGTCTTATAAGACAACATCAATTTGATAAAGTTGAAATGGTAGCAATTACAACACAAGAGCAAAGTGAAGAGGTTTTTGAAAAAATGGTTTCATGCGCTAGTGATTTATTAACATCACTAGGACTTTCTCACCAAAAACTAGAGCTTTGTACAGGTGATTTAGGTTTTAGTGCGGCTAGAACTATTGACTTAGAGGTTTGGCTTCCAGGTCAAAATAAATATAGAGAGATAAGTTCAATTTCAAATACAAGAGATTTTCAAGCTAGACGAGCAAAAATCAGATATAAAGAGGGTAAAAAAAATATTCTAGCCCATACTTTAAATGGTTCAAGTTTAGCAGTTGGTAGAACATTAGTAGCTATTATGGAAAATTATCAAAATGAGGATGGGTCGATAGAGATACCTTCTGTTTTACAGAAGTATATGTAGCAAAGCTACATCATCCGAAATTTCCTTTAATAAAAAACAAATTTTTAAGTGTGAATATTCTATAGATGATGATTATAAAACATATGAAAAAGCTAGCTTTGCTTTTTGGGCAACTGAGCGATACTTTTTTGCAAATAAATATTTAGGATTTAGTTTTATGGGAAATATAAATCACAAACCATGGATTTTAACAAGTGCAAAAGCTAATAATCAAAATTTAGATATTTTAAAACCATACAAAATAGTATCACAACACAAAGATATACTGTTTTGTGAATCTTTAGAGCTTACGACCTCAAAGCTACAGCTTATTTAATTTATGAAAAAAGCATATCTTTTTTATGATGGCCAATGTCCATTTTGTAATCAATACTCTAAGTTTAAAGAACTTAGAAAATGTATTGATATTGAACTTTTTGATGCAAGAGAAAATCTACTTTGGAAAAAGATTAATCCAAATTTGAATCTTGATGATGGTATTATTTTATTATTAAAAGAAGACTCAAGAATATTACAAGGTGTTGAAGCCATAGCATATCTTGATAATATTTGTATATTTAAAGGTCTGATTTTTAAAATTCAAAAATTTATATTTTCAAATAAATTTTTAGCCCCTTTTGTATACAGTATTTTAAAGACTCTTCGAAAAATAGCTTTATATTTTAAACAGCTTTTTAAAAAGCAAAACTAAAATTAGATATATGTAAGTTCTTTGAACTTACATAATATAAACTAACTTATCTAAAACTTGTTTGATTTTTTCTTCATTTACAGGTTTTAATATATAACCCTTTGCTCCAAGTGTAATAGCTTCAATTACTAGTTTTTCTTCACCATGTGAGGTTAGCATAATAACTGTAGCTGAGGGGTCAAATTCATGAATAAGCTTTAAAGCATCTATTCCATTTTTTACTCCATTAACTTCAGGCATAGTAATATCCATTGTTACAAAATCAGGTAGGGTTTCTTTATATCTATCTAAAGCTTCACTTCCATTTGTTGCTTCAGCAACAACAGTATGACCTAAGTTTTTAAGCTTCTCTTTTATAGTATATCTCATAACTGCGATATCATCAACAACTAAAACATTTGCCATATTTTTCCTTTTTAATTAATTATTATAAGTGCTAAATTAAAGTTTCCAAAAGAGGATTCCATATTTTTACTAAGAAATTTATTTTTTTTAATCATATTCTCTATTATTGTTTTATCAAAAGCTAAAGGTGCCGAAAACTCAAAATTTTGATATTTGTTATTGTTAGAACTTAAACAGTTTCCTAAAATAGTATTTAAGCTTTCATCACATAAACTTTGATACATTCCTAATTTTTCATCATCAGCTAACTTGGCATCAATAAATATTTTGATTATATTATCTAAAATAGTTAAATCACAAGAAAATAGAGCCAAAATCTCATAATCAGGAGTTGATATTTTTATAATAGAGTAGTAGTTTTTAAAATCAAATATTGACTTGTTTTCAATCTCTTTAAAATCAATATGTATATTATTAGTTAAAAATGTTTTTGTTATCTCTAGTAAAGAGTCTAAAAACTGCTCTTGAATAGTTGATTTATATAAAATCATATTAACTAAAGCTGGGAATCTAATAATAAACCTAGAACCAATATTAACTTCACTTTCAACTCTTATTGAACCATTTATTTTTTCTAACTCTTTTGTTAAGGCACTTAATCCTATTCCTCTTCCTGAGATTAAATCTGAGTTTTCTTTTGTTGAAAAATTATCTTTAAATATTAGATTTATAAGCTTTTCATCATCCATTAAAAGTGCTTCTTCTTCACTCATAATACCCTTTTCAATAGCTTTTGCTCTAATAATATTAGCATCAATACCTTTTCCATCATCACTTATTACAAGTTCAATCTCTTTTTGATTAACTAATTTAAATTGACATAATATTGTACCCTTTTCATATTTATTCATATTTACTCTATCTTCAGGTAACTCTATACCATGGTCAACTATATTTCTAAAAATATGAACTAAGTTTTTGATAAAATCTTGATAACTATTTCTTACAGTTATATTCTCATCGCCAACAATTCTAAGAGGATTGATTTTTTTATTTAATCTTTGTGCTATATTTTCAACTCTTTTAGGATAAATATCTAATAGCATTTTTAGACTTTTTTGATTTAAATTTAAAAAGTCTTTTAATAGATTTTCCATACTATTAATATCTTGTTTATCATTATCAAATAAACTTATAACTTTATTTTCATAAAGTTTAAATTTTTCAGCATCTAACTTTATCATTGTATTTGGTTCTAAAAACTCTTTTCCTAAAATTTGTGCTATAAAATCCAAATCAGAATTAAAAGAGTCTTTAAGGCTGTTGTTATTTAGTATTTCATTTAAAACTTCATTTGTTAATATATTTTTCTTATATAGTTTTATTATTTTTGATTCTAGTTCATGCAGTGCTTGAGTTGTATTTACAAGCTCTTCTTGGGCAAAAAGTCCTTTAAAAGTATGAAGTGATTTTGTTATATTTAAAAAGTTTTCTTCAATACTATTTCTATCAAGTTTTTTAACACTAAGGTCTGTAATAAAATCAAAAAAACTATTTTTAAGTTCTATAAATTCACTTTTTCTAGTAGCAATTGCAACAATCATCTTTTGTATTCTATTTTCATACTCTATTTTCTCTTTTAAGCGATTTGTTTCTGTTATATCTTCTAAAATAACCATAAACTCTTTATCATTAATAATTTTATATTTTATTGAAAATGTTATACCATTTATGCTATTTTCTTGAGGAAGAAGAGTTAGTAAAATCTCTTTTTGTAAAGAGTTATTTGCTTCTGTAATACCTCTTATACCAAACTCAAATATCTCTTTTTTCTCTTCATTATTATAAAATAAAGCCTCAGAAATAGAAAGCTCTTTTAAGTCATCTTGTGAGAGTATATAAAGACTCTTTTTTGAGTAAGCATCTTTTATTATAAGGTTTTTATCAAAAGAGATAAAACCATTATTTGCATTATCAAGTAGGGTTGTAACTTGTTCATTTAGATATTGGGCATATTTTTCTTGAGTAATATCTTGTCTTACAGATGTATATCCAATTATATTATTATTGTTATCAAAGGTTGGACCTACAGTACTTCTAGTCCAATAGTAGTTTTTGTCTTTTGCGAGATTTTTAATCTCACCTGTCCATATTTCACCTTTTTTTATTGTTTGCCAAAGCTCTTTATATACCTCTTTTGGCATATCAGGATGTCTTACTATATTGTGAGGTTTATTAAAAACCTCCTCTTTTGAATATTTTGAAATATTACAAAAGGCATCACTTGCATAGTTTATATACCCTTTCAAATCAGTTTTAGTAAGAATTACATATTGATTTATATATTCATGTAGCTTTGATAACTCTAAACTCTTTTTTTCTATTTCATTCATATTATCATCAATATTTTTTATAATAGAGTTTTTAAGTCTAAAACTAAAAATACTTAAAAATAGAATAATAAAAAAGTTAATAAATAAAATAGAGATAATTTTGTTAAGTTCAATATAATAAAAATCTTCACCAAACTCTTGCATATTTTCTGTAACATAGTTGTTTAGGTTAAAAAAATCATTTTTTAAATTTTCATTTAATTTTATTAAATCATCAATTTGATAAATCTCTTTATTATTGATATATTTATCAAAATCTTGAATACTTTTACTTTCCAAAAGATTTTTATAAATCTCTTGAAATTTTGGAGTTAATGTTGGAATTATAAATGTTTTTAGAAAATTGATATTTTCAAGAATTTTATTAAGCTTTTCATTATTGGGATTATTTTTTAATAAAAGAATATTTAACTTATAATAGTTTTCACTAAGTTTTAAAATAAGTTCAGTACTTCTAATAATAGTGTTTAATTCAGTATTTGAGTAGTTTGTATTTTTTTTATAAATAATCTTTTTTATAAAATTCTCAATAGAGTCTGAATAAAAAGTAGAAATAGTCTCAAAATCATTATTTTTAGATATTACTTTTGTCCTAATTGCAGGCAAGATTTTTGCATAGTTTGGGTCTATATCATTTATATACTCATAAGATATGGAGTACTGTTTTGTTAGATTTTCTAGGTTTTCATTATTTGCTTTTAAAATATATAAAAGGCTCCAAAACCTCTCCTCTTGCAAATAGCTTAATTCATAAAATTGAGCAATAGTTTTATATGATTGATTTTGTAAATCTTTAGCCTCATTTAAATTTTTAATTCCATCTTTCATATTAAAAATAGAGAAAAATAAGATTACAACAGCAGGAATGTAAGTTAAAAGAAATAACTTTTTTGTATACTCTTTTGAAATGCTCTTATTAATTGTGCTAATATTTTTTTCCATATAATAACCTATAAAAATTATTTTTTATAAATATATACAAATAGCTACCTAGAATTATATATTAATAATATTATTTTATCTGAAATTAAATTAATAAATCTATAAAATAGAACTTAAACAAATAACTTAGTAAAATATGTTGTTGAAAAAAAATAAAAATAATGTCTTAATAAACAAAAAAGAGGAACTTATGTCAAAAGAAATATTTTTAGACTCTTCTACAATGATAGTTTCTGAAACCGATGAAAAGGGTATAATTCTTTATGCAAATAGTGATTTTTGTAAAATTGCTGCTTATTCAAAAGATGAACTTATTGGAAAACCTCACAATATAGTAAGACACTCTGATATGCCGAAAGTAGCTTTTGAGGATTTATGGAAAACTATTCAAGCAGGTAAAACATGGAATGGAATAGTAAAAAATAGAACAAAAGATGGAAATTTTTATTGGGTAAATGCAACAGCTTATCCATCATCTACAAAAGATGGTAAAAAAAGATATATCTCTGTTAGGGTTAAACCTAGCAAAGAAGAGATTGAAAGTGCTGAAGCACTATATAAAACATTACAATAAGGAATAAAATGTTTTTTTCAAAAAGTAATGAATATCAAGAGATTTTAGCTGCACTTGAAATATTAGAAAAATATGTAAATAAAGATATAAATTCAATACCTGAGATTAAAAATATTCTAAGTGCTGAGAGAAAAATTATCTTAGACAAAATAGATAAAATCTCTAAAAATATAAAAGAAAAAGATGTTTCAAATATAAAAGTATTTGGTGAAATAATGCTCTCATTAGAGAAGCTATCTGATGGTATTTTGGATGATAGAGTAGTCTCTCAAACTGAAAATAAAAATATAAACTATATTGGAAAAAGTTTTAATTTAATGCTTGATAAGCTTGATAATACTTTTGATGAGGTAATTAATGTTTTAAATGAGTATAAAAATCAAAACTACTTAAACAAAGTTAATGTTGATAGTTTTAGGGATGGTAAATTAAGAGTTGTACTTGAGGGAATTAATCAATTAAGGGATGAAATAAGTAAAAACTTATCCCAAAATCATAGAAGAGGTTTGATTTTAGAGAATAGTTCAACTGTATTAACTGAAAATGCTTCAAACTTATCTAATCAAAGTACAAACCAAGCAGCTAAAATTGAAGAGTTATCGGCAACACTAGATGAAATAACGCAAAAAGTTAAAGAAAATACAAACTCAGCTGTTACAATGCTCAATAATGTATCAAATAATGAAGAGCAAGTTCATCATGGTTTTGAGTTAGCGAAAAAAACTTCCCAATCAATTGAAGAGATAAATAGCTCAACAAATGATGTTAATAGTGCTATTGTAATTATTTCTCAAATAGCATTTCAAACAAATATTTTAAGTTTAAATGCAGCTGTTGAAGCAGCAACAGCAGGCGAAGCTGGAAAAGGATTTGCCGTTGTTGCACAAGAAGTTAGGAATTTAGCCAATAAAAGTGCTGAATCAGCTAAACAAATTGAAAGCTTAATGAATGATTTAAAATCTAAAACTGAACATGGTAAACAAATAATTGAACAGATGACAGCTGGATATAAACAGTTAAATGAAAATATAAAAGAGAATTTTATTCATGTTAAAAAAGTAGTTGATTCCTTAAAAGAGCAAGAAGAGGGGATTAGTATTATTAATGAAGCCATAAGTGATATTGATAGAAATACACAAAATCAAGCTTTAGTTTCTGTAAAAGTTAATGAAATTGCAACTCAAAGTCAAAATGTAGCAAAACAAATTGTTAGTGTTACAAGTAACTCTTCATTTGAGGGGAAAGAGCAAATTAGTATTAGAGATTTAAATAAAAATCATGATAATTATGATGGGAATTGTCGAAGAAATAGATAGTTATATATGAGATTTACTCATATATAACTTTTCTTATTCTATCATTTGTATCTATTTTTACTTGGTCATATTTTTTTTGGTAAGTTATTTTTTCTTCATTTGAAATTGGAGTTCTAATTGATTTATATTCAACTACTTTACCATCTTTTTTAACAGCACTAACTTCAGCCCAAACCCAATAAAAACCTTTGTCTTTACGTAGGTTTTTTATGGCACCTGACCAACTTTTACCATTGTTTAAACTATCCCAAAGCTCTTGAAATATAACTTTGGGCATATCAGGATGTCTTACAATATTATGGTTCTTTCCAACAAGCTCTTCAATCTTATATCCACTAATCAGAGCAAAAAGCTCATTTGCATATGTTATTTCACCCTTTAGATTAGTTCTAGAAACTATTAATTCATCTTTTGGAACAATTGTTTCATATAGAAATTCACTTTGATTATATTCCATATTATTTCTCTTTTTCTTCTAAATGTTTAGCAAAGCCATAAATATCTTTTTTCTTTAAGTCTCCATGATAAACGATTTTACTAGGGTCAACATCTTCATCATTTAACATTTTAGGAACTGCATCTGCATTTTTTAATACATCAATATTTTGATCCAATTCATCTTCACTATAAGCCATTTGCATATCAGCACTTATTACATGTGGAATTGCTTCTATCACTCTTAATTTTTCTAACTCTTCATTTACATTAGAACCCTCAATTGTAATAATAATTCGACCTTTTTCATCATGCATATGATAATCACACGCTTCACAATTTTTCAAATCTAAAACAACTTGGTCTAAATATTTTGGTACCGTTTGTACTACAATACTTGAAATGTTCATTTTAATCCTTTAATTTATAATAATTTATATTCTTGTCATCACTTGATACTAAAATCTCATTATCATTAATAAATATAATTTTAGTAAGAGTCATATTATTGCCTGTAAGTTTAATTAAATCTTTTTTTGTAATCGTATCAAAGATAGTTACATCATTGTTTTCATTTGATGAATAAGCAGCTAATGTTGCCTTATCATTTAAAGCACAACTATAAATCAAAAAATTTGATTCTTTAAAATAGCTTTTATTATCTATATAAAATACAGAACGTCTATCTTGTCCTGCTGTTAAAATTTTTCCATTTTTAAAATCTGTTTGGAAAACATTATCTAGATTTTGATTTTTGTACTCTTTTAAAAGTTCACCATTTTGAGTATTTAAAAGTTTTAAATTTCCACTCTCATCTGCAATTATAATTTTTTGTTTATTTTCATTTAATGTAAAATAAGAAAATTTTGATTGACTAATTTGTTTATAATAGATATTTTTCTTTTTTTCAATATCATATAAAAATATTTGATTACTTAAAAGAGAGTATATAATTCTATTTTTATCTAAAAATTTAGCTCGTGCAATGAAAACTCTTTTTGTATCAGGAATTATAGTTGTAAGTTTTTCATTTTCATATATAAAGATATTTCTTCCACCTTTTTCACCTTGGGAAAGAATTAAAACTTTTTCACCAATAACATCAACCGAATAAACTTTACTATTTATAACATCACCCATAAAATCTTTTATTTTAGGTAATAAAATTCTACTTTCTAACTCTTTTGTAGATAAATTAAAAATATCAACACTACTTGCAGTTGTTCCAGCATAAAGTTTGTTATTTTGGATTACTAAATCAGTTACTCCACCACTTGCCATAATTTTGTAAGTTGGTGTAAGAGTTACAGCTTTTAATGAACTTAGTAAAAAAAATAGTAAAAAAAATAGTTTTAAAAATTTCATATCATACCACCTTTATTGCATCTGTTGGGCAAACTTTTAAACAAAACCCACATGAAGTACAGTTTTGAGTTATTTGGGGTCTAAACATACCAAGAAATTCAATGGCA
>CBFIGT010000082.1:0-10202 GCA_965662175.1 Arcobacter sp.
AAAAGTTTTAGAAGTAAAAGATGCTGCTTCTTATACATATATTAAAGTAGAAGAGCAAGGTAAACAGTTTTGGGCTGCAATTAATAAAGCAGCAATAAATGTTGGTCAAGAAGTAACTATCAAAGAACAAGTATGGATGCAAAACTTTAAAAGTAAAGCTTTAGATAAAACTTTTGACAAAATTTTATTTGCCGATTATGAAGGAAAAGATGTAAATAATACTAATGATATTCATAATATTCATGGAAAAATGATTATGAAAAAACAAGCAGAAGTTAAACCCGATGTAAAATTTAACTTGGGTACTTTCACCTCTGATTCAAAACCAATAAAAAGTGATATCTCTGATTTATATAAAAATAAATCAACATATAAAAATAAAAATGTAGAAATCCAAGGTGATGTTATACAAGTATCAAATAAAGTTATGGGTAATACTTGGGTTAAAATCTCAAATGGAAAAGATGCCCTTATTTTTAGATCACCAAATGAAGATGAAAAGGTAAAAATAGGTGATAAAGTAAAAGTTGTAGGAACAATAAACACAGATATAGATTTTGGACACGGATATAAATACGAAATCTTAGGTGTAAATGGAAAATTTGAAGTTTTACAATAGTATAAGAGAACCTTTTTAGGCTCTCTCTTATTCTGTATTTTTAGTTATATTTAGGCTTAGTTTCAGCAACTAAAATTTCATCACTTAAATAATTATTATTATTTATTATTAAATAACTATCGTCACCAATTTCTGCCAAATGATATATATGATTAAAAACCTCTTGTTTTTTGCTAGCAAAAATAACTCTATCATAAGATAATGGTAACTCTTCATCAAGCACTTCATTTATAGTTGCTTCTACTTCCTCTTTTTTCTGTCTATCGTTATACCAGTTATAGATAAATAGCTCTCTTTTTTTATCACTAAAAGCTTTTAGTAAACTTTTAGCAGCTTTTTTAACCTTTTTTTCCTCTTCTTTTGTAAGATTCTCTTTTTTCAACAAATCAAATATCTCGAGTTCTTCTTCATTATCAAAGCCAAGAGAGATATATCTCTCTTGCTCAACATCTAGTTTTTGATACTGTTCTATTAATTTTTCAAAAGCATCTTCCACATCAATACTTCCGTTGTTGTAATCATCAATAACTTTTTGAAAATCTTCCAAGAAATTTCCTCTAGTTTTATTTTTTGCCATCATCTGTTTTAGTTTCAATTCCATAAACTCTTTTAAATCTGTAAATTCACTGTTTTTATGTACTTTTTTAGGAAACTCTTCTCTTAGTTTTTCAAAATCTAATTTTCCTAGATTTATTTGTTTATAATCAGTTATAGTCACTTTTGTATTTTCTAAATCCCTATTTCCAAATACACTTCTATCCAAAAGCTCATCAATATCTTTTCTAGCTTTTTCTATCTCTTCATCACGGTCAAGTTTTCTATTTACAATTTCTTTTAAATATAACAACAAATCCCTGTCTTTTTTATAATTTGGATAATCATAAACCTCAGGTTTAGCACTATCATAAAGACTTGAAATAGTATTTACAAATAAATTGAAATCTTTTCTAGTATCATCACTTTTTAAAATAATATTTGCAAAATCTTTAAATAGTTCAATTTCTGTAAATCCTTTTTCTCCAAGATTATGTATTTTATTTACATTAATATCTATACTATTTAAAAACTCTTTTGATTTTTTTATAGCTTCATCAAGTAAATTTAAAAGCTCATCAAACTCTCTTACAGGCATATCAATAGGATTATTTTCCCCATTTGAGCCCTCAGCATAATCACTTAATGCTTTTTTTAGGTTTCTAAATACACCAAAATAGTCAATAATCATTCCATTTTTTTTTGCCTCATAAACTCTGTTTGCTCTAGCAATTGTTTGCATTAAAGTATGATTTTTCATAGGTTTATCAAGATATAGTGTTGATACACTTGGAGCATCAAATCCCGTCATCCACATAGCTGTCACAAATACTATTCTATAACTATTATTTGGGTCTTTAAAATAATCCTCTATATCCGCACCATTATCATCTAATTTATTGATTAATTCTCTATGAGGTTTTATATCTAAGCCCTCTTTTGCAAATCTTTCAGCCTCTTCTTTATCACTTCCCTCTTGAGAGATTACAACTGCCATTTTAGTTTCATCTATAAAGTCAAGTTTTCTTTGGATTTCTATTTTTTCTTCTTCACTTGCTCGAAACTTAGCTCTTGTTAACTCTTTTTTTTCTTCTTTTAAAGCTAATTGTACTTTATCATACATTCTTACTGCTGTGAATTTATCAATAGAAATAACCATAGCTTTCATTGGTTTTCTATTTCCATTTTCATCTCTTACATCAAGTCTAGAGGGAAAATGTTTTACTATATGTTTTGCTATTTCATCAAGTCTATCATCTCTTTTCACTGCTTGGAAAAGTGTAGTATACTCTTTATTTAATTTATCAATTTGTTCTTCATTTATATCATACTGATTTAATATTTCTGTAGCTTCATCACTTAAATCATCATTTTCTAAAACTACACTTGGGACACTTTTTCTATAAAATAATGGAACAGTAGCCCCATCTTCTATACTTTGGGCAAAATTGTATTCAGAAACATATTTACCAAACCAATTTTCAGTCAATCCATTTTTTAAAATTGGCGTCCCTGTAAAGGCAATATATTGAGCATGGGGAAGTGCAATTTTTAGATTTTCTCCTAGTCCTTTATATTGACTTCTGTGAGCTTCATCTACTATTACTATCCAATCATCTCTATTACTTTTTTCTGTATAGGTTTTACCTTTTTCTATACCAAAGTTAAAAATAGTTGAGAAATAATAACTTTTATTTAAACTTAGTGCCTCTTGTAATTGAGCTCTACTTCTATTTCCTTTTGCTCTATATTGGTTATTATCAGTTTTTTCACCTGCACCCAAAGTTATAGTTTTTGTATCACAAAAGTTTTTAAATATTTGGTCATCTAAATCATTTCTATCTGTTATTATCAAAAATGACCAATTTCCAATTATTTTTCTTCTTATTTTTTTTGAAAAATATATCATCGAGTATGATTTTCCACTTCCTTGAGTGTGCCAAAAAACTCCTAGTTTTCCATTGTTATCTTTTCTTTCAAAGTTTTCAATAGCTCTATTTACACCTAAAAACTGGTGATTTTTTGCTATTACTTTTATCTTTTTTTTATGATATAAAACAAAGTTTTCAAGATAATCTACAAAATGCTCTTTAGAAAATAATCCTTCACAAAGTCTTTGTAAAGATAGTCTTGAGTCTTCTTTTTTACTTTTTTGCTCTAAAAGTAAAAGTCCATCTTGTTTTTTATTTGAAATATTATCTTCTAATTTTGCCCAAGAAAAAAAGTGTTCCCAAGGAGCATTAAAACTCCCTAGCCTTGTTTGGTGACCATTTGATATACCAACACAAAGATTATAATAAAAGAGTTGAGGAATATCTCTTCTGTAGGTTTGTAAATTTGAGTCATATCCTGTTTTAATCTTTACACTAGCATTTTTAAGTTCTAACATCACTAAAGGTAAACCATTTATATAAAGTATTAAATCAGGTCTTCTTTTTCCATTTGAACTTAGATATTCAATAGTAAGTTGAGATAGAACTAAAAACTCATTATAAATTTTATCTTCTTCATCATATCCTATAATTTTTATATAGGTTGATTCTTCTTTTCCATCACTATTTTTAAAAGTATGAAAAATACCATTTTGTATATAGTTATATATCTCTTCATTTGCTTCAAATTCACTCAAGCTTACTCTTGATTTTGTAAGTTCTTCTATGGCAAAAGATATTGAAGTTTGAGGAAGATTTGGGTTTAAATTTTTTAGGGCTTTTTTAAGGTTTTGTTTTAAAACTACATCTTTTAAGCTATCTCTCCCTACAAGTTCATCTTTCCAAGCATTTATATGTTTGTCATAGTTCAAATTTTCTAAAAAAAACTTAATATCTGCATCTTCTATGTGGGATTCATTTAGATATGCCATGATTATTTGTTCTCCAATCTTTCATAAAACTCATTAAGTTTTTGTCTTAAAAGCTCTTTAGGAATAAGTTTTGTTTCATATTCAGATATAACTGTGGGACTTAGACTTCTACTTAGTGCATATTCTACAATTTCATCGTTTTTTTCTCTACAAAGAAGTACTCCTATACTTGGGTTTTCATCTTCTGTTTTAACATCTCTATCTAAAGCTTCTAAGTAAAATTCTAGTTGCCCTAAATCTCCAGGTTTAAAATGACCTACTTTTAGTTCAAATGCAATTAAACATTTTAAATGCCTATGATAAAAAAGTAAATCTATATAAAAATCAGTAGTCCCAACTTGTAAACGATACTCTTGACCTATAAATGCAAAACCAATACCTAACTCTAAAATAAACTCTTTAAGTGAAAATAAAATTGCTTTTTGAAAATCTTTTTCATTATGTTTTTCTTTAATATCTAAAAATTCCAAAGTATAAA
Source organism: Arcobacter sp. (assembly GCA_965662175.1). GTDB lineage: Bacteria > Campylobacterota > Campylobacteria > Campylobacterales > Arcobacteraceae > Arcobacter. The sequence goes on from CBFIGT010000082.1 coordinate 4,495, forward strand.
TATCTTTAAATACATTTGTAGTATCTTGAGGCAATTCTCTCACCACTGATGAGAGTTTTTCATTTCCTAAAACTGTTCTTTCAAATAAAGAGCTATTTATTTGTCTAGTTAGTTCTCTTACACTATATTTTTCTTTTGCAGAAAAAGTCAAATAGAATTCTCTTTCTTCCTCAGTTTTTAGGCTCATTATTCGTCTGTTATGACTCCAAGATAAAACTCTACACAGTGTGTAGAGTTTTTTATCATCTTTATATGTCTCATAAAATTGTTTCATTAACCAAAGATTTTTATCACTAAATCCTTTGATTGTAGGGTCTTGTTTTTTAATATATATAGATAAATCTTTAACAACACTTTTACCCCAATTTTCTTTGATGGTTTTTAAACAAAGATATTGACCTACATCCCAATAAAGTTCTATAAGAGTCGTATTTACTTGTGCATAGGCTTTTTGTTTTGCTTTTTGTATGAGCTTTACTATCTCATTAAAATTTGTATTTGTCAAATTATCTGCCATAATTATTCCTTACTTAAACTATATCCAAATCTTTTATATCTAGTTTACCACTTATAAGTCTTGGTAGAAGCAAATCTCTTGTTTCTTTTAGGTTTTGGTTTTTTAATTTTAAATTATTAAAACTCTTATAAATAGGTTTTATAAGTTTACAAAATTTATTCAAGATATCTTTATTTGGAATCATTACTCTAATATCATTTAAAATACTTATTGGTAATTGAGGTTGTGCAGATCCTGTACTAAATAATTCAACTTGATTTTGAAATATTTCAGATATAAAATATTGATGTAAATAATATTCATTATAATCACAAATTAAATCTCGAATAATCAGCATTCCTGAATTTATTCTAATATTTTTATATTCGCTTGTTGATTCATAAAGAACTACATTTCCAATTGTACCTCTTGTCGTTAAAATAATATCTTTATATTTTAATTTTCCATTTCCTAATATATTATCTTTATCCATAGAAATAAATTGGTTATTATCAAACTTAAAACCATTTTTTGAAACATTACTTGTACTTAGAAATAAACAATATCCTTTCGATGTAAATTCATCTTGTTTAGGGTAATTTTTTCCTCTATCTCCATCTATAAATTTTAAATTGGAATCTCTTAATTTGATGTATTTCCATCCATTAGGAATTCCATCGACTATTTTTGTATTTTGATAATTTGGAAAACGAAGTCTTACAAACCACTCTTTATAAAGCTCTTCAGCCATGTTTTCAAGTAGTTTGATTCGAGTGTTGTTGTTTTCGATTAGATTATCGTAGTTTGAGATTAGATTAACTATTTTTTGTTGAGTTTTTAAAGGTGGTAGTTTTATTTTAATACTTTTAAAAGCATCATGATTTAAATCTAACTGAGCAGTTCCTGTAGCTAAAGTTTGAGCATAATTTCTTATTATTTTTGTATTTAAGAGTTTATATAAAAATATTTTATTTATTTTATCTTCATTAGGAATAACTTTAAAACAGTTATTATAAATTACACCTCTTTTACCCATAAAAGCATATCCAACTTGACCTGTTCTACTGTAAATTATTTCATCTTCAAAAACTAAAAATTGTTTTGGTACTTCTTTTTTTACAAAAAGAGTTTCAGTATTATTTAATAAATCTGATATTTTTAATAACGGTAATCCTGTTTCATCAGATAAATAATGTTGACTTTTTACATTAAGTGCAAATCCTTGCCTTAAAGTAACCAAACCCTCTAATTTTAATTCTTCCCAAGACACTTAAAACACCTCTTGAAAATTTTGTTCAATCATCTTTTCAAGTTCACTTGCTTCTTTATTCAACTTTAAAAGTTCATTATGTTTTTCTTTCATCAACACTTTAAACTCATCAACACTAAGATTATCATCTTCAAGTGCAACTCCCACATATCTTCCAGCATTTAAAGAGTAATCATGTTCTTCTATATATTCACTTTTATTGGCTACTTTACAAAGCCCTTCTATATCTTTATATTTTCCATCTGGAAACTTATCTTCTAGCCATGTTATATTTTCAGCCCAGTAGTTTATATCTTTGATTACCTCTTCTAAGTTTGCTAATTTTATATCTAGTTCTTTTGATTTTGCTGTTAGTTTTAGTTTTCTAAGATTTGGTTTTAAACTATCTTGAAAAGTTGCATTTTTCTCTTTTGTATTTTTTAGTAATAAGTTTATATCTTCAAGTTTTAAACTTATACTTTGTGATAGTTTTTCTACTTTTATAAGCTCTGAAATGTCATTATAAAACTCTTCATATTTTTTATAAACCTCTTCTAGTTTATCTTTTGACTCTTGCATATTTGTATTATATTTTTCTATATTTTTATGATATTTTTCATCACTTCCATGATATAGATTTACTATTGTTGCAAGATTTTGGATATTTTCTTCGCTCCATTCTCTGTGGGCTCTATCTATTTGCTTATATACATTTCTTGCATCTATAAAGAGGATTTTATCTTTTCTAGCTGTTTTTACCTTTGACTTATCAAAAAACCATAAAGTTGCAGGAAGAGTTACAGTATAAAACATATTAGAAGGAATTGTAACCATGACATCAACTATTCCACTATCAACTATCTTTTTTCTTATCTCATATTCACTATTTCTTGCATCACTTGCTGAGTTTGGCATAACAAATCCAGCTTTTCCCGTCTCATTTAGAGAAGTAGCAAAAAGAGAAATCCAAAGATAGTTTGCATCTGTGATTTTGTCATCTTTTTTTCCTTTGTTTTTAGGAAGTCCATAGTTTGTAAATCTAGCGTCATTTTTTACTGTTGCTTCTTTTACACCTTTTACATTAAAAGGTGGATTTGCCATCACAAAATCAAACTTTTCAAAGCTATCATAAGGATTTTCTTCATAAGAGTTTGCTTTTTTTATCTCACCTCGAAGATTGTTTACTAGAAGATTCATTTTTGCTAGTTTTACTGTTGAAGCTTCATTTTCTTGCCCACAAACATATATATCATCTCTTTTGTGTTTTGTCTCTTCTAAGAAGTTTGCAGACTGCACAAACATACCACCACTTCCACATGCAGGATCAAAAATCTTCCCACTATATGGTTCTATAGTTTCAACAATAAATTTTACCACTGAAGTTGGAGTAAAAAACTCTCCACCTTTTTGCCCTTCACTAAGTGCAAATTTTCCTAAAAAGTATTCATAAATCTTACCAAATACATCACCACTAGCATTTTTTGGAATATTTGAAAATGATTTGAAAAGTTCAGGTAAAATATCAGAACCATTTTTTTCTATATCAAAATAAGCATCCTTTGGCAAAATGTCTTGAAATTTTTCATCTTGGTATTTCTCTATATCTTCCATAGCCTCTTTTATTGCTTTGGCTAAACTTTGTGATGTGGGAAGATTAAGCAGATATTCATATCTTGATTTTTCATCAAGATAAAAACCACACTTTTTAATAGCAACTTTTTGAATACTTTGTTCAGCTCTTGAACCTTTGTTTTTAAGATATTCATTTAATATATCTTCTTCATAAATTGAGTATTTATTATCAGCAAATCTTAAAAAGATAATTCCCAAAACAGGCACAGCATAATCAGCTGATTTGATCCCACCTGTAGCTCTAAGTCTATTTGCAGATGCCCATAAATTATCTTCTAAATCTTTTAATTCTTTGTTTGTCATTATATAACTTTTGTATTTATTTTTAGGATATTATTTTACTAAAACTTTTTGATTAAGTGGCTTTAATTTTATAGGAAAATTATAATTTGACAAAAAGATAAATCTCTGATAAAATAGTTTTACAATTTTCCTTCGGGACTACTCTCTTACACTTGTAAGAGAGGAAAATCACAACTTCATCAAACTTTTAAATTTTATCTCAAGTTTTTCAAAATCAGTTTTATTTATAGTACCAATTTTTCTATCTAATCTTTTTACATCAAAAGTTTTAGCTTGAACCAATAATGCACTACTAGTTTTATCATCCAAAAAACTAAAATTATAAAAGAAAGTACCTTGTGTTCTTTTCTTAACTTCATTCCACTCATCAAAAACTTCACAACTCACAACACTCCCTCCTCTTTCAAACTAACAAATCCATCATTTGTAAATATCACATGATCAAGTAGTTCTATTCCTAAAATTTTTCCACTCTCTTTTAATCTTTTGGTGACATTTATATCTTCATGGCTGGCTTCTAGGGTTCCGCTTGGGTGATTGTGGGCTACTATTATGCTTGCACATCTTTGTTCTATCGCATAAGAAAACACTTCTCTTGGATGAACTAGACTTTGATTTAGGATTCCTATTGTTATTATTTTTGTATCTATTAGATGATTTGCTCCATCTAAATATAGGGCTAAAAAGTACTCTTGTTGTTTGTTTTTAAACTCTTTTAACTCTAGAAAAATATCATTTGGTGTTGTTATTTTGGTGTTGCTGTTTTTTATCAAGTATCTTCTACAAAGTTCAACGGCACTTATTATTTGTGAGGCTTTTGCATTTCCTAAACCATGTACTTTGAGAAGTTTTTCTAAGTCTATGGTTTCAAAATCTTTGTTTAAAAGTGATTCTATCTCACGGGAGAGTTTCATCACATCTTTACCTTTAATTCCTGTTCCTAAAAGTATAGCTATTAGTTCATAGTTTTTTAAGGCACCTAAACCATACTTTAGTAATCTTTCTCTTGGTTTATCTATTTTATGGAGTTCGGATATTGTTTTCATGGACTTCTCCTATAAAAAGGAGTTTATCTTTTTTTTATTGGATATTTTAAAAACATTTCAAAATGTAATATTTTTTATTATTTTTATAGTTTTATTACTTATTTACTAGTTGCAATAATGCTTAGAAAATTTTATTTCATGATATAAGTAAATCTAATAATACTTTTATGAATTTTAAGCATACTTTAATCTTCTTAGCTATACAATACATTTTATCAAAGGATAAAAATTATCCTTTAAAAGGAAATAATATGGCTTGCGATACAGGTGTAAAAAAAAGAAAAGATAATGAGGCTAACAATGATAGCCAAAACACAAATAATACAGAAACAAAAAAGGATAAAAAAATGAGTTCAACTATGGTACAAAGATTAATGCCAGATTTTAAAATGGATGCATACGATGCAAAAACAGGTCACTATACAACAGTTTCAAGTGAAGATTATATGGGGAAATGGGCAGTTGTATGTTTTTACCCTGCTGATTTTACTTTTGTTTGTCCAACAGAAATTGCTGCTATGAATGCTCACTATGATGAGTTTCAAGAATTAGGTGTTGAGATTTTAGCTGTATCAACTGATACAAAATTTTCTCACAAAAGATTTGTTGAGACTGAGCCTATTTTAGAGGGTTTAAAACTTACAATTGGTGCTGATACAACAACTGCTGTTAGTGAAGCATTTGGTGTTTTAATCGAAGAAGAGGGAATGGCATTAAGAGGTAGATTTTTATTTAATCCTGAGGGAATTTGTGTAGCTCAAGAGGTTCAAGCTCCTATGGTTGGAAGAAATGTAAATGAGTTCTTAAGACAAGTTAGAGCTTGGCAACACGCAACAGCAACAGGTGAGGTTTGTCCAGCTGGTTGGAGACCTGGTAAAAAAACACTTCCTGTAAATACTGATGTTGAAAAAATGACAGGTAGAGTTGGTGATTATATCACTCTTGAAGAGATTTTATCTTAAATCTTTTTTTAAATGGGGAT
>CBFIGT010000083.1:0-9942 GCA_965662175.1 Arcobacter sp.
CTATCATGAAAAGAGCTCATTGACTCATCATTTGATGGTTTTACAATAAAACCAACAGCTCCATCATCAAATATTTCATTTCCTCTAGCGCCCTCACCTGATATAACAACAGCTGGCATTGGATGAAGTCTCATTAAGTTTCTTAAAAAGGTAACCCCATCCATTTTAGGCATATTTATATCAATAGTAACTAAATCTGGCTCATGAAGTTTGATTTTTTCTCTAGCATCAAAAGCATCAACAGCTTCATCAATTACTTGAAAATCATCAATTGAATTTATAATATCTCTTAAAATTCTTCTCATAGAAGAAGAATCATCAATAACTATTACTGTATACATTATTAAACACTTTATTTAATTTTTAGAATAATTCAATATCCATTGTTTCTTCTGGTTTTTTATCCGTATCAAATAGATCAACACCACCAACATACTCTTTAATAACAGGTGCTTTTGTAATTTCAACCTGTAATGATTTCTCTTCTTGAATAACTTTAGAATCAGTTTCATTTTTACTTGTAACTTTAATAAATGTTTCAAAATCATTTGTCATTAAAATTAATCTAGCATGTTCACCCCTTGTATGTTCTGAGATTATTTTAAAACCCTCAGAATTACAAAAATCTTTGGCAAACTCAACATTTCTATGCCCAATTGAGTTTAAGTTAGCCGTTGTTAATTGCATAATATCAGCACCACCTGAAATTTTTGCTTTTAAATTACTTTTAGAACACCCTAACTTATACATTTCATTAAGCATAGCTTCAACAGAGTAAAGTCCATACTTCATATCTTCATTTGAATTACTAGTTGTTGGTAATAAAAAATGGTTCATTGCTTTTATTTTTTTTACTGAATCATAAAACATAATAGCAACACATGAACCTAAAAGAGTTTTAAAAGCAATATTATCATAATCAGTAGTAACAGCAAACTCTCCACCTATTACAGTGTGTGCATTGTAACCTTTGATTTTTTGAGTTGAAATATTAGCAGTTAGTTTTTCAATACTGCCATCTTTATGTCCAAGAATTACCAAGATATTTCCTTCTCTTTTATAAAAATATTTTGCCCTACTCTTTTAACATAACTTTCCAAACCAGCAGGACTTTCTGAATGACCTATATATAATGTTCCACCCATTTTTAAATGTCTAAAAAGTTTAAAAAGGATTTTTTCTTGATCTTGAGCTGAAAAATATATTAAAACATTTCTACAAAAAATTACATCAAACTCATTTTTTGCAAAAGGATAATTTTGATCATTTAAGTTCATTACTTGAAAAGTTATCATTTTTTGTAACTCTTCTTTAACTTTAATTAATATCTCTTCAGAAGCTAAATTTTTTTGAACTCTTTTTTTAAAATATTTTTGAGGTTTTAACCAAGAGGGAAACTCTTTTGAACTTTTAGAGTATCTATAAACGCCATTTGCAGCATATTGTAGTACATTTGTATCAATATCTGTAGCAATTATACTTGTATTTAATTTTTTACCTATTGCCTCTTGAGCTTCTAATACAGTCATAGCCATTGAATATGGCTCTTCACCTGTTGAAGATGCTGAACAATACATTTTTATAGAGCCCCCTTTTTCTGCCAAATAGGGTAAAACTCTATTTTTTAAATCTGTAAAATGAAACTCTTCTCTAAAAAAATGGGTTTTGTTTGTAGTAAAAGCATTAATAAATTCAGTTTTATTATTACCATTATGTATATCATCAAGTAATTCATCTAAAGATCCCACAAAACCAGTGTTTCTTTTTAGTTTATGAAGTCTATTTGATATCATAATATCTTTATTATCAGTAAGTGTTATACCCGTAAAAGAGTATAACAACTCTTTTACTTTTTCATGAAGATGAACAGTATCATTCATATTATGAAGCTTTCAGAATACCTAGTTCTTTCTCTTTCTTGATTTGGGCATTGATAATTCCTAAAACATCTAGAATTAATCCAATACTTCCATCACCTCGAACAGTTGCAGCACCTATTCCCTCAACTGACCTAAAGTTTTTATCTAAAGGTTTTACAACAACTTGATATTGATTTAAGAACTCATCAATTGCAAGGGCAATTTTTGTATTTCCTTGTTTTACAACAATTAACATACCCTCTTCTAGTTTTTCATATTTTGTTTTAACTCCAAAAAGTTTATGAATTTTTACTATTGGAATAAACTCTTCTCTAAGCATCAATAAATCTTGAGCACCATTTCCAATTTTTTTAATCATTTCAGATGTTGGTTGTAGTGATTCAACAATTGAATTAAGTGGTAAAATATATCTTTGTTCACCAACTGCAATATCCAAACCATCTAAAATAGCAAGAGTAAGTGGTAACATAATAGTAATAGTTGTTCCAACACCTAAAGTAGTATCTAAATTAATAGCACCACCTAATTTTTGAATATTAGTTTTAACAACATCCATACCAACACCACGACCTGAAATATCAGTAATTTCAGCAGCTGTTGTTACTCCTGCTCCAAATACTAGCATTGCTTTTTCATTATCAGTCATTTTTGTAAATTGATTATCATCAATTAAGCCATTTTCTAAAGCTTTTTGAGCAACTCTTTCACCATCAATTCCTTTACCATCATCAGCAATAGTAATAATCATTTGACCATTAGCTTGCTCTGCTGAAATAATGATTTCACCCATTTCACTTTTTCCAGAAGCTGTTCTATCAGCAGGAGTTTCAATACCGTGATCTAAAGAGTTTCTAATAATGTGCATTAGTGGATCTGTTAATCCCTCAATCATTGCTTTATCAATCTCAACATTATCACCAAAGTGTTTGAAGTCAACTTTTTTGTTAAGTTTTTTTGAAATATCTCTAACAACTTTTGGAAATTTAGAATAAATAGACTCCATAGGAACCATTCTAATACTCATAATTGAATCTTGCATATCTCTAATATGACGCTCAAGTTGCTCAAGTCTTTCATAAACAGAGTTTTGAACTTTATTATCTTCAATAGATGAAGTAAACTGTTTAAGCATTGCATTTGTAATAACCAAATCACCAACATTATTCATAAGTAAGTCAATTTTATCAAGATTTACTCTAATATTATTTGTAGCAGCTGGTTTTTTAGATACCTCTTCATTTTTATTCATAGAACTAGGTCTTTTTACAGGAGTTACGGCTTTTACTTCTTGAGGTTTTGGAGCAACTACAGGTTTTGCTACAGTTTTATTTTCATTATTTGAAACTGTTTGTTTCTTTGGCTCTTCTTTTTTAGGTTCTTCTTTTTTAGCAATAAACTTTTCAGCATCAGACTCTTTGATACTTGCAGTTGGTGTTATATCATCTGCATCATCAAAGAAACCGAAATTATCATTATCAATTAAATCATTATCTTTAATTACATTACTTATCTCAATATCATCTGTAAAAAAACCAAAAGAGTCATTATCACTAACTAAAAGCTCTTCATTTGTTGTTGAAACTTCATTTTTAATATCATCATCAGCAAAAATTCCATAAGAGCTTGATTTGATTTCAATATCAACTATAGCTTCATCTTCAAAACTTGAAACACTCTCTTCTTTACTAGATACCTGTGCTACAGCTTCTCCATTAATATAAGCTCGAATGATAACTAATAATTCTGAAGTCATCTCTTCAAAAGTTTCTCTAGTTAACTCTTCTGATACTTCTAGTTGAAGTATCTCTTTCATAACATCCATACAGTCAATTAAAGTAGTTGCCATTTCTGGTATAAACTCAATTTGATGGTTTCTTAATTTATCCATCATATTTTCAACATCATGAGTAAACTCAGCAAATAGAGGTAACTCAACTGATGCTCCACTACCTTTTAATGTATGTACATCCCTAAAAAGTTGACCCATCTCTTCATCTGTTAATGTATTATTATTTTCAGCCTCTAACAATACATTGTCAGCAGATTCAAAAAGTTCTTCTGCTTCTTCTAAAAACATCTCACGATATTTCGATATATCAAAACCAGACATGATTATATCCTTTATTAAATGTTGATTATTATCTACTTAAAACTATATTTACAGCTTTTAATAATTGATCTGGAACAAAAGGTTTTACAATCCAACCTGTAGCTCCCGCTGCTTTACCTTTTGCTTTCATATCATCACTTCTTTCAGTAGTTAATACTAAAATAGGTTTAGTTTTATATTTTTCAACTTTTCTTAACTCCCCAATAAGAGTTAACCCATCCATATTTGGCATATTTACATCTGTAATAATTAAGTCAAAATTTTCATTCTTTGCCTTTTCCAAACCATCTACACCATCTACTGCTGCAACAACGTCACTATAACCCCCCTCTTTTAGGGCGTATGTTAACATGTCTCTTAACATAGTTGAATCATCTACTATCAAAAGCTTTGCCATAGTATTTCCTTAATACGAAAAAATAATATTTTATCAATAATAACTAAAGAACTATTAATTTAGTATAAAAGTTAGATATTAGCTGATGCTAATTCAATTCTATCTCTACTAACTTTTAAAACTTTTAGTTCTACTTTATCCCCAACACTTAAAACATCTTGTACATTTTTAACTCTCTCTTTAGAGATTTTAGAGATATGTAAAAGACCCTCACCACCTTTTGGAAGTTTCATAAATGCACCAAAATCAACAATTCTCTCAACTGTTCCCTCTAAAATTTCATCAACACTATAAACAGTTTCAAAATTTACTTTTTCAAACTGTTTTTTAGCAGGAGCATTATTTGAGATTGTTTTAATATGTTCACAAGCATCTAAAACGCTCTGTTTAGATTCACCTGCAACTTTTACATTTCCACTATCTCTATCTAAATCAATTGATACTGAGAATTTCTCTATAATTTCTTTAATTGTTGCTCCAGCTTTTCCAATTACTACCATTATTTTACTTGGATCTATTGAAAATTGTTCAATCAATGGTAAGGCTTCACTTGGAACAATATCTTTAGATGCCTCTTCCATAAGAGCTAAAATATGTTCTCTACCCTCTTTTGCTTGTAAAAGTGCTTCTTTTAAAACATCTAATTCTATTCCACCTAATTTAATATCCATTTGAAGTGCTGTAATACCTATTTTTGAACCAGCAACTTTAAAATCCATATCTCCATCATGATCTTCTAATCCCATAATATCAGTTAAAACACAATGTTTATCACCGTCAACTACCATTCCCATAGCAACACCTGCTACTAATGCAGATACTGGAACGCCTGCTGCTTTAAGAGCTAAAGAACCACCACAAACAGTAGCCATTGAAGATGAACCATTTGATTCTAAAATTTCAGATACTAATCTAACAGTTTCACTATAATCTTTATCAATAGTTGCTTCTAAAGCTCTTTTACCAAGATTTCCATGTCCAAGTTCTCTTCTTCCAACACCAAACATAGGTTTAGCTTCACCTACAGAAAAACCTGGAAAATTATAATGAACCATAAAGTTTTCCATTGAAGTTGACTTTTCAGTTAATGATTCAAACATTTGACCATCTTTAGGTCCTGCTAATGTTGCAACAACTAAAGCTTGTGTTTCTCCCCTTGTAAATAAACAAGATGAGTGTGCAGATGGTAAAATATTTGTTTCAATAGATATAGGTCTTACATCTCTTAAACCTCTTCCATCAGCTCTTAAGTTTTCATTTACAATCATAGTTCTTACAACATCTTTTTTTACAATTGAAACCGCTTCATAAACATTTTCAAAAGGAAATTCATTTGAAGTACAATATTCATCAATTGAGATTTTTTTAGCTAAATCTTTTAATTCTGTTGCTCTTTCACTTTTTGCTAATTTCTTAACTGCATCTTTAACATCATTTAAGTAATTGTTTTCAACATATGAAATTAAATCTTTTGAAATTGTAAACTCTACTAACTCTACCTCTTTAATCTCTTTACAAATATTTTGAAAACCTGCTTCATAAGCACTATTTGCTTCTTTTAAAGCATTTTGTGCAATTTCAATAGCAACAACAAGTTCATCTTCTGTCATTTCATTTGTTTTATGTACTTTTGTAAAAGCTTCAATATCTACCTCAAGCATCTCTTCAGATGATATTGCTTTCATTTCAATCATTAATAACTCATCTTTAGAACCTGCAACATATAAATCTAATGTTGAATTTTCCATAGTTGAAATATCAGGATTAACAATATATTCACCATCTATTTTAGCAACTCTAACACCTGCAACTGATTTTTTAATAGGTAAATTAGATGTATATAAAGCAGCACTAGCTGCATTTAATGCTAATGTTTGTAAATCAATATCTTTATCAGCACTTAAAACCATAACAGTAATAGTCGTAGGATAAACATAACCTTTTGGGAAAAGTGGTCTTAAACTTCTATCTATTATTCTAGAAGTTAATGTTTCTAACTCACTTGGTTTACTCTCTCTCTTGAAAAAACCACCTGGTAGTTTTGCTGCTGCATATGTTTTTTCAACATATTGAACAGTTAATGGAGTAAAATCTTCTGAAACAGGATTATCAAACTCACTTACAACTGTTGCTAAAACTACTGCTTTACCACATTTAGCTAAAACTGAACCGTTAGCTTGTTTGGCAACTTTATCAAACTCAAAAATTTCCTGTCTTCCACTTAATTCGAACTCACATACAGTCGACATAATTATTTATCCTTTATATTTTTAATATCTTCAAATGTAACATCTTCTAATTCATTATAATAATAATCAATTGAGATAAAATGATCTAAACTTTTTGCATAATACAAATCATCAGCTATAGACTCTATAGTTTGTATACTAGCATTTGGGAGTATTGGAATTGCAACCGATACTGATTTAGCACCTAAATTAATTGCTGTTTTAATGCAAGCCATCATAGTTAAACCTGTATTTAACCCCTCATCAACAAGAAGAATATTTTTATCTCTTATATTTGCTATTCTTTCTCCTGATCTAAATTTACTTAATTTTTTCACAAGCATGTTTTCATAAACATATTTTGATTTTGAAAAAATAAAATCTAAACTTAAATCAAAAGAACGAGCTAGCTCTTCATGGATAACAACCTCTTCACTCTCTGTAACAATAGCTATTTCACACTCATCATTATTTGGTGCCATTACTTTTTCTGTAAACAAAATTTTAGCTTGTGCTCTTAATTTTTCAGCAATTACTTTTGCAATAGAGTAGCCACCATAAGATGCAGCTACAACAATCCAATCCTCTCTTTTCATACTATCTATGGGTAATATATCAATTAATTTCAAAGCAGCATCTTCTCTATTTTTAAAATAGATTTTACTACCACTACATTTTAATTTTAAATCAGACATATTACTCATCCTTGATTTTATACTGCTGTTTAAGCCCACCAAGTGGTTTTAAAATTAGCTGTACGTAAATTATATCTTGTTTTGTTGAGTTTGATGTAGTACTTGATGGTACTATAGTTTTTTCAAGGTTAAGAGTTAAATCCCAACATTTATCATTTATCTCAAATATAAACCCTTGTTTACTTCTAGTATTAGTCTCTAAATTATAATTTTCTATATAAGAGAGTTTATAATCATTACTAATTTTCATACCTGTTTTTACAGTATATGATTCTAAATTATCTTTACCTGAGTTTTCAGTCTCTTTAGACATATAATAGCTTAAATTTAAAAAATAATCTAAATAGTTTAATGAAAAACTACTTGAAGATTCAATTAATTCATTATCTAAATTACTATAAATTAATTTATTATATACAGTTCCTAAAAAATAGTTATATCTAAGTTCATTCTCTAAATTTCCTAATTTTGAGTTATCATATTCATCATAAATTACAGATTGTTTGATTTTATGATTAATAATCTCTTTTAACTCTTCTAGGTTAGTCCATGATTGATTTATTGCAAAAGTTAAAGTTTTAGTAGTTTCTGATAAAGGAAAAGATGATAAATCAGCATCACTACTTGTTAAACTATATATATCACCACTCAATTTACTTGTTTCAGGAATTACAAGTTCACTACTTAAATTCATAGTATGAATACCTGTCTCATATTTTTTTAATAAATCACTATTAAGACTAATTATATGACGATTTTCAATAAAGTTTGCATTTTTAAAACTTGTACTACTATTTGAATAATTAATTTTAGAAATAGAAACCTCTTCTTGTAAAGTAAGATTTAAATAATCATTAAAAAATGAAAAACTATATAAGAAAGGAATATATAAGTCAGTTTTTGTAGCTGTAACTCCCTCATCTCTAGTATAATTTGTAACTTGTAAATCTGCTGAATATAGTAGTTTGTCAAAAAATAAACTATCTGAAAAAGAGTGTAATTGAACCTGAGGTAATTGTTGAAGTGTTTCATCATTTGAATCTACAGTTGTATCAATATAGTGTCTTAAATATGTACCTAAGTAGTAGTCATTATTTTTATAATAGTAGTTTATTTTTGACTCAATTTTTGATTCTGTACTAGAGTTATATTTTTCATCTTCAAGATTATAAAACTCAATATCATTTAACCAATTAATTGAAGAGTATAAACCATCTTCACTCTCATCATTACTAAATAACTTTGTTCTAACATAATCAACACTCCAACCAAAATGAGCATCATTATCTAAAGAATTATCTTTTTTATAGTCACTATTCTCTTTAAAATAACCTGCTTTTACTTTTAAATTTGAATATTGAGAATCAATTAGTCTATAGTATGCATACATACCATAACCTCTATTTGTTCGAACTTGAGGAATTAACTCTAAATCATAATTATCAGCTGGTGCTATGTAAATAGGTTGAGAGTATAAAAAACCCTCTCCCGATGAAAATCCAACTGTTGGAATAAGAAGACCTGTTCTTCTTCTATTATCAGTTGAAAAACCAAAATATGGCGTATATAAAACAGGAAAATTTTTAATGTAAAGTCTTGTGTTATAAGTGTTTAACCACTGCTCTTCAGTATCATAATCAGCGCTTGAAAATCTTATATTCCAAGCTGGGTCAATACAATCACAACTTGATAATATTGAGTTGTCGAAATCATATTTATTATTACTCTTTCTAGCATCATTTGAAGTTATCCATAAATTAGACTTTTTCTCTAAAACTAAAATAGGATTTTGAGTAATAGATTCATCATTTAAGTCTAAAAATGCATAATTACTTTGAGCTTGTGTTATATTATCTTTTAAAATTACAACATCATCAAATAGCTCTAAAGTACCTCTATTTTTATCATAGATAACTTTTTGAGCTGATATATAATAAGTGGGAGAAAAGATAACTACATTACCTGTAGCAATAACAATATTATCTTTACTATTTAAGTTATTAGATAAGATTTGAAACTTATCTTTTTCAATACTATTAGCAAAGGTAAAACTAACACAAAAGATTAGGATTAAATATATTCTACGCATTTATAACCAATGTTTTAGAGATTTTGTCATGAAATGTTTGTTTTCCATCATTGAAAAATGCAAAAACAAAGCCTATATAAAAGAACATTTCACTTAATATTCGTCCAAAAGCTCTTAATGCTGCTTGCAATAAATTAACTCTAGAAAAATTATCATAATCAATTACTTTAATTTTTGCAATAATTTTACCAACGGTTGCCCCATAATACCAAACAAAAAAAGTTTGATATATAAATTTTAATATTAAAACTTGCATAACAAACTCATTCATTACCATTAAAACTGAAGTTAAATTATCTCCAGCATTTGCAATAGAATCCCAAAAGATTATTAGAATAACTACTGTAATAAGAATATCATCAATAACAAATGCTTTTGTTCTTGCACCAATAGAAGCAAGTTCTAAATTCTCTTGATTATAATCATTCATATAACTACTTTAAAGCCTGATAAGCAATATCTGTTCTGCATTTTTTACCAGCAAAATGAACTTGTCCACAAAGTGCATAAGCTCTATCTCTAGCTTCTTTGATTGTTTTTCCA
>CBFIGT010000084.1:0-9865 GCA_965662175.1 Arcobacter sp.
CATTACTTCAAAGAGATGCAGATAGATTAAAGCCTAAACACGAGGTAAGAGATTTAATTGTTGAGTTTTTAACACTAAAAGTTTTTGATGAAAAAAGAAGTAAAAGAGACAAAACCAATTTAAAATTTTATATCAAACCTGAAGAGATAAATCAAGATGGGCTAGCAGTTGCAAGCTTTAGAGAAAGAATAAAACAACTATATAAAGATGCTCAAAGAGAATATTCAAAAGTTCTTTCAGACCCGTATTTCAAGTATGATACTAGCAATAGACCAACAAGTGCAAATGAAGAAAGATTTCTAATTGCATTGGTTCAAAACTTTCAAAAAAGAGCTATTTTAAAATCAAAAAATGAAAGTTTCAACCAAATAATATTTAATAACTTTGGTACAGAAAAACAAAAAGCAGATAAGGGGCAGTTTTTTACACCTATTCCTGTTGTAAAAACAATCATAAAAATGTTAAATCCAATCAAAGGTGAGGAAGTGTGTGATCCTTGTTGTGGAATAGCAGATTTCCCTGCAATGGCTTTTAAGCATACACATAGAAAAGATGAAGAATATCCACCAAATGCAAGTCACTATTTTGGTTTTGATGTAGAGCCAAACAACTTAAAGCTAGCAGAACTAAACCTTGTTTTAAATGGAGATGGTGGAGCGACTTTAAAGGAGATGGATTCACTTTTTCAAAAACTATTAGAAAATGGTGATGATGTTTTAAAATATGCAGAGTTCAATGAGCAAAATTATAATATTGATTGGGCACACAAAGATAATCCTGAAAAAGATTTAAAAAAATTCAAAATAATTGCTACAAATCCACCATTTGGTAAAGGTAGAGATTTACTTATCACAAAAGAAAATAGACCTACAATTAATCTTTATGAAACATACAAGAAAAAACTAGATCCAGATAAAGATGGTAAAGAAAAACTACCTAATACTATGGATAATGGAGCTTTATTTTTAGAAAATGCTTACAAATTACTTGAAGATGGCGGGAGAATGGGGATAATTCTTTCAAATTCAATTGCAAGTATCAAAGAGTGGGAAAATATAAGAATGTGGCTACTTTCAAAAATGAGAATCGTTGCACTTTTTGATTTACCTGCAAATACTTTTGGAGAAACTGGCGTGGCAACTACTGTTATAGTGGCTTACAAACCAAAAGAAAATGAGCAACATTTGCTAACTAATGATTATGAAGTATTTATCAAAGAGATTGAAAATATAGGATATGAAGTAAAAACAGTTCAAAGAGCAGTACATTTTCAACCACAGTTTATAATCAATGAAGAGACTTTTGAGCATACAAGTGATTTAGAAGAAGACTTCACATCAATGATAAATGAGTTCAAAGAGTATTTGCAAAGACAAGAAGAAGAGATCAAAAATGCTTTTCATTTAAAGGATTTTGATTAATGAAGAGCTATATTCATAAGCCTTTAACTATTAAGAAAAGTGAATTATTTAGTAAAAATAAGATATTTGCTCCAAGTCGTCACAAACAGTTAATTATTAAAAATTCTAGTGTTGAAACATTGAGTAGTTTAGTAGAACTAGGAACAACTAGTTTAAACATAGAAAAAAATAAAGGGTATTATCAATACATTGAAATTGGTGATATCAATACAACAACTGGTGGTATAAGCTATAAAACTGTCAAGTCTATTGATATTTCATCTGCTTCAGTTTCAAAGATTCAAAAAGATGATATCTTAATATCAACAGTAAGAACATATCTTGGTGGAATAGGAATAGTAACTTCTACAGATAAAAACTTAGTTGCGACTAAAGCATTGATAGTTTTAAGAAAAATGAAAAAAGACATTTCAAAGTATTATCTTTTTGGGATTTTAAGAAGTAAATTTTTTATTGATCAAGTTAGTATGATTCTTAATGCTTCTATGTATCCAAGAATGGAAAAAGAGTATTTTGATAGATTGATTATCCCTTTTCCTACACAAAAACACAATGATAGTCCAAAAGATGTAGAGAAACTAGTATCACTTATAACACAAAATATCATTGATAAAGAGGAGCAAATCAAGTTAAAAAATCAATCAATTGATAATGAAATAGAAAAAGAACTAAAAGCAAATCAAAAATCTACAGCTTTACAATACTCTTACCCAAAACTAAGTGAATTAAAAAAAGAAAATAGACTTGATACAACTATTTATACACCTAAATACAAAGTATATGAAAATTTAATTTTAAATTATACTAACGGCTATTTTTTTCTGGATGAAAAACTAGTATCACCTGGTGTAACTCCAAAAGATTATTTTTTCTCTGATATTAAAAAAAGCGAGAAGTTCAAAGATTGGATTACTCCTAAAAATATAGAACAAAGACAATTATCGTCACGAACATTCATTTATACAAAAACAAGTACTAAAATAAAAAAATATAGTTTAGTACTTAATGGTATTAGATATGTAGGAAATGGTGTTTTTATAGAGAATGAAAAAGAATTTTTTACAAATCAAAATATGCTTATAATTAATCAATTCAAAGAGCAAATTAAACAATTGTTTCTTTTTTGTTTTTTAACGAGTAATATTGGAAAATCAATGCAAATATCAAGAAGAAATTTTGGGATAGTTCCTATTTTATATACTGAAAACTTATGTAAGATTCCTATCCCTAATTTTGAAGAAAAAAAACAAAAAGAGATAGCTAAAAGCTATTACAATAAAGTTGATGGATTAACTAATATTTCACTTGATAATTATCTTACTGAACATAAAAAAAGAAATCAAAAATTAGGTATTTTTCAACTCAATATGGAGATATTTGAATTAAAAGAAAAACTTGAAAACCTGGTAGATAAAATCGTAATGGATGAAAAAATAGATATTCAAGAGTTTTTTTGATAAATGTTATATGAAACTAAATAGGAAGTTAAATGTCAAAAATAGATAACAAAATTGATGCAAATGATAGAACAATATATGATGTATTAAATGAACAAAAATATACCGTTGATTATTTTCAGCGAGAATATAGTTGGGGTCAAAAACATATTGAACAACTTGTTTCAGATCTCACAACATCATTTTTGAATGAATATACAGAAGGCGATAAACGAGAAGATGGGGAAAACTATAATAATTACTATATGGGACCATTTGTTGTTAGTGTAAAAGATGGGAAAAAGAGTATTATAGATGGACAACAAAGATTAACTTCTTTGACATTATTTTTAATTTATCTTAATAATTTACAAAAAGAACTAAATATAAATGAATCAATAGAAAGAATGATTTTCTCTGAATCTAGAGGTGTAAAATCATTTAATATCCAAGTTGATGAAAGAACAGAATGTTTACAAAATCTATTTGACAAGGGTGAATATACTCCAAAAGAGGGAGATGATGAGTCAACTGTAAATATGGCAAATAGATATAGTGATATTGTTGAATCATTTCCAGATGAGATTAAAGGTAATTTACTTAGTTTTTTCATTGATTGGCTTAAATTCAATGTAATTTTGGTTGAAATTGTTGCATATTCAGATGAAAATGCTTATACAATTTTTGAAACGATGAATGATAGAGGTTTAAATTTAACTCCTACAGAGATGCTTAAGGGATTTCTACTTTCGAGATTTTATGAACCTAAAATACGAGAAAAAGCTAATAATATGTGGAAAGAGTCTATGCAAACTTTGCACGAATATGACAAAGATGAAGATCAAAGATTTATCCAGAGCTGGTTAAGAGCAAAATATGCAGATACCATTAGACAAGGTAAACAAGGTTCTCAAAATGAAGATTTTGAAAAAATAGGAACAAGATTTCATAGTTGGATAAGAGAAAATCTTACAAAAGTTGGTCTAGCTGAGAATGATAGTGATACATTTAGTAAATTTATCAATCAAGATTTCAAATTTTATTTAAGAGCATATTTAATTATAATGGAGACTTCAAATAAGCTTCAAAAAGATACTGAACATATTTACTATATTGATGACTGGGGGATTGCTACATCTTTAAGTTATCCACTATTACTTGCTCCATTAAATATCGATGATACAGATGAAATTATCAAAATGAAAATGAATTTAGTTGCAAAATACATCGAAGCTTTTGTAGTTAGAAGATCTATTAATTATAAGAAATTTGCATCTAGTTCTATTAGATATACCATGTACACATTAGTTAAAGAAATACGAGGAAAAACAATTGATGAACTTAGAAGTATTTTAACTTCTAAACTTGAATCTATGCCAGAAACTTGGAATAAAATGAATAAGTTTGGAATGCATGGACAAAATAAAAGATTTGTCAAATTTTTATTATCTAGGATTTCATCTCATATCGATAAGCATGCAGGTATTAATACAAATTATGATAGTTATTTTAGACCTGAAGGAAAACAATTTGAAATTGAACATATTTGGGCAAATAAATATGAAAGACATAAAAATGAATTTGATCAAAAAGCAGATTTTGAAGTATTTAGAAACAGAATCGGTGATTTAGTTCTATTACCTAGAGGTACTAATCAATCTTATGGAGATAAAGAGTACAAAGATAAACATAAACATTATGTAAAAGAAAATTTATTAGTTCAGTCATTAACACCATTAGCATATGAAAATAATCCTAATTTTTTAAACATGATTAAAAATACAGAGTTGCCTTTTAAAGCTCATGAAGAATTTAACAAAGCAGACATTGAAGATAGGCAAAAACTTTACCAATTAATTTGTGAACATATTTGGGGAAATTTATAAAATATGAAAAGTAAAATCCAAATAGCTTTTTTTATTGTTCTTGTTTCATACATAGCAATTTTGACTTCAGGTTCTTATGTGAGTGTGTATTATACATATTTTGCATTGCCTGCATTAGCTATTTTAGGATTATTTGGATTTGGCAGTTTCAGAAATATTCATGATACAGCTTCGATGATATTTTGGATGAGTTTAATACTTACAATTGCTACGGTTGCTACAGTATCATATGTTGGTGTTTACTTACTTTATATAGTAGTACCAATTTTACTAATATCTGGTTTTTTAATGATGATTACAAAAAGTAAAAGTTGAAAGTTAACTAAATGTACATAAATAATGAAACTATAGATGAGTTCAATGCTATGAATTGTTGATGTGGTTGTGGGATTAAGTGATAAAATGAGGGTGAAAATATGAGTGATTTTATAGAAAGCTGCAGGTTAATTGACAGAATACAAGATAGTAATATCAATTTTTTATTTGGTTCTGGTATGTCAGCAGTATATCTTGATATATTAAGCAATATTGAACAATTACTTACAGAGTTAAATAATGATAAAACTATCTCAGATGATAAAAAGTCTTTATTAAGAGCTTCAATATTAAATAAATATTTTGAAGGTGTTATCGAAAAGAATTCAAATATTTTAGATGAAACTTCAGCAGACTCAAAATTGATTTCAACACTAAATAGTTATAAAACTTTTTTTAGAACAATAAATCAATTAATCTTACTTAGAAGAAATAAACTCTTGAGTAAACAAGTAAATATTTTCACTACAAATATTGATATTTTTCTTGAAAGAGGTATTGAGCAAATTGGCTTAGAGAGTAATGATGGTTTTGGAAAAGGTTTTAAACCGAAATATGATCTGAGCAATTTTAAAAAATCTATATTTCAAAAAAGTCTTCATTTCGATAATAGCTCAGAAATTCCAGTATTTAATATCCTAAAAATTCATGGTTCTTTAACTTGGAAATATGATGGTGGAAATATTTATTTTGATAATTCACTTGAACAAATCCAGAAAGTTAAATCAGCCACAAAAATTGATTTGATAAATGTAGTTACAAAAGATAGTGAAACAACAAAAAAGGATGATTTGACAAGTTTAATATCAAAACTCCCAACATCAACTATAGATGAAGCAAAGTTTTCATATTTTCTTGAAGAATATAATAAACTATCAATTGTAAATCCAACAAAAGGCAAGTTTCAACAAACTGTTTTAGACCAAAAATATTATGATTTACTTAGAATTTATGCAAATGAGCTTGAAAGAGAAAATACTTTACTCTTTGTAATGGGTTTTTCTTTTGCAGATGAACATATAAGGGATTTAACCATTAGAGTTGCTAATTCAAATCCTACTTTGATGATTTATATTTTTGCTTACACTACGCATGCTAAAGAAGAATTAGAAAAAATTTTAGACATTGAAAACAATGTTAAAAACAAAAATATAGCGATAATATCACCATCTCAAAGTGAACAAGAAGATAAAAGTTTTAAAGATGATTTTTCTTATGATTTTGATCAAATTAATGAACGAGTTTTTAAAAAAATACTAGAAAAAATCTCAAAACCACTATCTAAAAAAATATTTAAAGCAACACTTGAGGGCTTTGAAAATGAATAATCAACAAATTTTAGATGATTCAATTTTTAAAGTTGGTGAAGTACTATCAGTTGATGGTAGAAAAGTAAAAATCAAGGTTGATAAGTCTAAAAACAATTCACACATAATGTATAAAGGTGAGTTACTTAAAAATACTTCTGTTGGAAGCTATGTAAAAATCATCAAAGGCTATACAAAAATAATTGGAAAAGTCGAAGGTGAATTTGTCGAAGAAGACAAAGCTTATAGCTCAAAAGACTATACAACTGAATCAAGCAAGATAAATAGAAACCTTATTGTAAGCATGTTGGGATTTTTTGATGGAGAAAAATTCAAAAGAGGAATAAAAGAACTACCTCTCGTTTTCAATGAATGTTTTTTACTTGATAACCAAGAGTTTGAACAAGTTCATGATTTTATTGAAAAAGATGATGAACCGCTTGAAATAGGTGTTTTATCACTTGAAAAAGGTCAAAAAATTCAAGTCGGAGTAAATAGCTTATTTGCAAGTCATATAGGTATTTTTGGGAATACAGGCAGTGGAAAATCGTATACTTTAGCAAAACTTTATAATGTATTTTTTGATAAATATATACAAAATCAAAAATTTCTAAAGCAAGCAAAATTTTATTTTTTCGATTTTAATGGGGAGTATTTAGATAGTAAAAAACCTAAAGAAGATTCAGTAATTGTGGATATAAAATACAAGAATGTATATAACTTATCAACAAGAGATGGAGAAGGTGATAAATTTCCAGTACTTAAAGAGGAGATTTATGACATTAATTTTTGGTCAATCTTTTTATCTGCTACGGAAAAAACGCAAACTCCATTTTTAAAAAGAGCTATTGAAAATGATTTTTATGCAAAGAAATTTAATAGTAAAGAAACGATAGTTGGTACCATTGAAGACTTAATAAAATTAATGATTGAAAAACATATTGAAAAAGGTGATATTTTATCTTTTTTGAGAGATATTGAAAAAGCAATAAATAAGAAACTTAGTAATCTTGATGATATTATCTCTTATTTTCAACAGAATCTTCACTGGCACGGGAATGGAAATGATAGTTTTTATATAACTCCATCAATTTATCAAAATCAACCAGCTTTTTATACAACCTTATTTTCTAAATTCTCAAATACACACTTTGCTGATTTGAGTGATTTTGAAAAAATCAGATTGCAGATTATTTTTCAATACTATGATGAATTGGTAAAGTATGATTTAAATTCTGAACATATATCGCCACTTCTTAAAAGACTTAAAAAAATAGAAGATATTGATAAAGTTTTAAAAATTGACAATACAAGCGATACAAAAAATATTAATGTAATTTCATTGAAAAATGTAAATACTGAAATGAAAAAAATATTGCCACTTCTAATTTGTAAACAAATATATGACCAACAAAAACAATCACAAAATAAATCAAGCTACCTAAACATCATTGTTGATGAAGCACATAATGTTTTGTCTCATAATTCAAATAGAGAAAGTGAAACTTGGAAAGATTATAGACTTGAAACTTTTGAGGAAATTATTAAAGAAGGCAGAAAATTTGGTGTATTTTTAACTATTGCAAGCCAAAGACCATCTGATATCTCAAGTACTATCATCTCACAGTTACACAATTACTTTTTACATAGATTGATAAATAATAAAGATATTGAAGCTGTAGAAAAAACTATTTCATATCTTGATAAGATTTCTTTTGAAGCACTACCAATTTTACCTACTGGAAGCTGTATATTCGCAGGTCTTGCTGCACAAGTTCCTGTAATGGTTGATATTGGAAAAATCAATGATGGATATGAGCCTAAAAGCGATACTATTAAATTGACTGAAAATTGGAAATAAGAGAGGTTCTATATTATGAAACAAGAAGTATTAGAAAAAATAAAACAAAGAATAGTTTATATTGAAAAAGTTGAAGAACTTAAAAGCTTTTGGACTACGAATAGTGAATATATAAAAAAAATCACTGCTCATTATTTTTCATTTTCAAATCCTCAAAGCTATTCACAAAACCCAACTCACTGGGATAATTTAGTACAAGATATTGTGAAAATTGAAACCGAACAAATTAAACAAAAACTTGAAAATTTAGGTGATGAATTAGAAGATACAACTTTTGTAGAAAAATATATCGAACTATTGAACAGACAACTCTCAATTAATAATCAATTTTCTCATCAATCTCAATCTTTGGAGAGCCTCAATAATTACAACAAAAATTTAGATATACAGAAAATTATATTTAATGAGCAAATAATGAATGTAGATCATACTATATATAATAATTTTGTACAGTCAATTCAAAGTATAAAACAAAACTTGGATGCGACTAATCAATCATTATCTATTATTAATTTTTTTGATTTATTAAAAAATAGAGATGAAAATTTAGTATTAATAGGAGCTAATGGCTCTGGTAAAAGTACTTTTTCTCGTCAAATAAAAAATAATATAAAAAATCAATTCAGTTCTTTTGTTGCCGTAATACCTGCTCAAAAAACATTTGGAATTCAAAATAACAACAGTATACCTTTAAAAGCACAAGCTTATAATGAATTTTCAAGAAGCCATACGCATGATAAACTGTTTAAAGACTATAATGATATGGGATTAGCAAATAGTGAATTTGGACAAATGATAAATTATTTAATTGCTGAACATCAAGAAGTTGCAAATAATACTCATAAAAATCATACTATCGCGGGATTTGTTAAAAAAAATTCTGTATTAGAAGATGTAATCAATATATGGCAACGCATAATATTGCATATTAAATTAGATTATGATGGGCAAGGTAACATCAAAGCAAAATCAGATACTGGGCAAGAGTATGATTTTATGAAATTAAGTGATGGTGAAAAAAATATATTTTATTGTATAGCAAGTGTGCTTTTGGTAGAAAAAGATGGCTATATCATAGTTGATGAGCCAGAAAACCATCTTAATATGGCTATTGTAAATAAGTTATGGGATAAACTGGAAAAAGAAAGAAGTGATTGTCAATTTGTTTACCTTACTCATAATCCAAGTTTTGCAATAGGTAGAACTCAAGCCAAAATACTTTGGATTAAAAAATATACTCCACCATCTAATTGGGAATATTCTGAAATACCCATAGATAATATATTGCCTCAAGAGTTATTAGTTGAACTGTTAGGAAGCAAAAAAAATATTTTATTTTGTGAAGGTCAAAAAGATAGTTATGACTATAAGCTTTATTCCATTTTATTTAAAGATTTTACAATTATACCAACTGGTGGACATCAAAAGGCGATTGACTACTGTAAAGCCTTTAATGAAAACAAAGCACTTTTTAATCTTGGAGCAATTGCAATAATCGATAAAGATTTTTATGAAACTGAAGAAATTACAGCATGGAATAGAAATAAAATTTATACGCTTGATGTAATGGAAGTAGAAAATATTCTTTGTGATGATGAATTATTAAAATATATACAATTGAAAGTTCATGCAACTGATG
>CBFIGT010000085.1:0-9816 GCA_965662175.1 Arcobacter sp.
AGTACCTGGTGTATTTACATTCGTTGGACGAGATGTTTTAAGTGATAGTTTAAAACAAGAAGATGGTTCATATCTTTGTGATGTTAATGAAGCAACTGAAGTTATTGTTGATTTAAAAATGAGAACAAATGTTCCAGGTCTTTATGCAGCAGGTGATGTTAGAATTGATGCGGCAAAACAAGTTGTTTGTGCAGCAGCAGATGGTGCAACAGCAGCTGTTAATATTATAGAGTATTTAGGTTAGGCTTTAATCTTAAAGCCCTTTAGGATTTGCTTCTTTAAGTGGAATTTATTTTCACTTAAAGAAGATTAACATGAATAGGTCCCTTAAAAATGGGACATTTTTAAGGATGAATATATATGATAAATGTAGGTATTGTAGGAAGTACAGGTAGAGTTGGATCACTTTTAATAGATGATTTACAAAATGATGAACATGCTAAGTTAGGGGCTTGTCATATTTTTGATGAATTAAAAAAGAGTGTACCTGAGGGAACTGTTATCACAAATGATATGAAAATGCTTTTACAAAGTGTTGATATCGTAATCGATTTTTCTGCACCTGTTGCTACTGAAGCTTTACTTACAGAAGTTATTGAGGGTGATTTTAAAAAACCTTTAGTAATCGCAACAACTGGATTTAATAAACATCAACAAAACCTATTAATTGAAGCTAGTAAATTAGTTCCAATTTTATACTCAACAAATATGAGTTTAGGTGTTGCTGTTTTAAATAAACTTGTAGCATTAGCTTCAAAAACTTTAAGAGACTTTGATATTGAAATTGTAGAGCAACACCATAGACATAAAGTTGACTCACCATCAGGAACTGCTTTAACACTAGCTGAACATGCTGCTAATGCTAGAGATTTAGATTTAGATGAAGTTAGAGTTTCAGGAAGAGATGGAATTATAGGTGCTAGAACTAAAGATGAAATTGCTGTTATGAGTTTAAGAGGTGGAGATATAGTTGGACGACATACAGTTGGATTATACAATGATGGTGAATTTATAGAATTAAATCACACAGCAACAGCTAGAAACACTTTTTCAAAAGGTGCTATTCGAGCTGCTAAATGGCTTGTAAATAAAGAGCCTGGATTATACTCAATTAATGATTGTCTTGGACTATAAGGAAATAACATGTGTGCAATAGTTGGAATTTTTGGGAATGAAAAAGCATCTAGATTAGCCTCTTTAGCTCTATTTGCAATGCAACATAGAGGACAAGAAGCAACTGGAGTTTCATCTTCTTGTGATGGTAAAATCTATACAATTAAAAACCGAGGTTTAGTATCTGAGGTTTATACTGATGAGGTTTTAGAGTACTTAAAAGGTAATATGGCAATAGGTCATAATAGATACTCAACAGCAGGTGGAGATTCTATTTTAGATGCTCAACCTGTATTTGCAAAATATAAACTTGGTGAAATTTCAATTGTTCACAATGGAAACCTAATCAATAAAGAAGAAGTTAGAAATGAACTTATTGATAAAGGTGCTATTTTCCAAACAGGAATGGATACTGAAAATTTAATTCATTTAATTGCTAAAAACTCAAAAGATAGATTAAGAGATAGAATAAAAGAGGCTTTAGATAAGGTTATTGGAGCTTATTGTTTTATTGTTCAATCACGTTCTAAACAGTTTGTTATTAGAGATAAATATGGGATTAGACCTTTATCTTTAGGAAAACTAAAATCAGGTGGATATATAGTTGCTAGTGAAACATGTGCATTTGATTTATGTGATGCTGAGTTTATTAGAGATGTAAATCCAGGTGAAATGCTAATATTTAGTGAAGATTATAGCGAACCTGAATCTATTCAACTTTATGAACCTGAGTTTAGACCATGTGCTTTTGAATATGTATATTTTGCAAGACCTGATAGTGTTATTGATGGAAAAAATGTATATAGAACTAGAGAAAACATGGGTAAAGCTTTAGCTAAAAATGATTTAGCAAAAGCATTAGTTGGAAATGATGGAGAGCCTGTTGTAGTTGATATGGTTGTTCCTGTTCCTGATTCAGGAGTTCCAGCAGCCTTAGGGTATGCAAGTGAGAGTGGAGTTCCATTTGAGTATGGAATTATTAGAAATCACTATGTTGGAAGAACATTTATTGAGCCAACTCAAGAGATGAGAACAACAAAAGTAAAAATGAAACTGTCACCTATGAAATCACTAATTGCAGGAAAATCTTTACTAGTAATTGATGATTCTATTGTAAGAGGAACTACATCTAAGAGAATAGTAAGAATGCTTAAAGAAGCAGGTGCTAAAGAGGTTCATTTTAGAGTTGCAAGTCCTGAAATAAAATTTCCATGTTATTATGGAATTGATACTCCAACTAAAGAAGAGCTTATTTCTCATCGTATGACAAAAGAAGAAGTAAGAGCTTATATTGAAGCTGATACTTTAGAGTATTTATCAATTGAAGATTTAAAAAACTCAATTGGAGCTGATAGAAATTATGCCTTAGAAAGTTTTGATGGTGACTATTTCGTTAAAAAGTAGTAAAATCCAAAAAAAAGAAAAGTTAGAAAACCTACTTACAATCGGAAGATATTTCCGTAGTAAGTTTGGTGAAACTATATATAAAACTCCCATATCAATCTCAGGATTCACCTGTCCAAATATTGATGGAACAGTAGCACGTGGTGGTTGTAGCTTTTGTGAAAATGACTCTTTTTCACCTAATTTACAAGAAAAAAAACCAAAATTTAAACTGCATCCAAATAATCCGAATAATCCATATTTAGAACAGCAATTAAAACAGTTGGAATTGCAGTTTAATGCTACAAAACAAAGACTTGAAAATAAATTTGCTGCTAAAAAATTTATGGTTTATTTCCAATCATTTACAAATACCTATGCTCCAATTGAGACATTAAAGGCATTATACAAAAAAGCACTATCTTTTGATAATGTAATTGGACTTAGTATTGGTACAAGAACTGATTGTATGACTGATGAAATTTTAGATTTTTTAGTTGATTTATCAAAAGATAAAGAGATTTGGGTTGAGTATGGAATTCAATCATTTTATGATGAAACATTAGATGAGATAAATAGAGGTGATGACTCAGCTAATATGAGAAAATGGATAAATAAAACAAAAGAAAAGGGTCTAAAAGTTTGTGGACACTTAATCTATGGACTTCCAAATGAAACTCAAGAGATGATGTTAGAAACACTAAGACAAACAATAGAATTAGATATTGATTCAATAAAATTTCATCCACTTTATGTTGTTAAAAATACACTTTTAACAGCAAAATATTTAAATGGTAAGTTTGAGCCAATAAGTGAAGAGCTTTATATTGATACAGTAGTAAAATCTATAAAAATGCTTCCAAAAAATATTTCAGTTCAAAGGGTAACAGCTGGAATT
Source organism: Arcobacter sp. (assembly GCA_965662175.1). Lineage (GTDB taxonomy): Bacteria > Campylobacterota > Campylobacteria > Campylobacterales > Arcobacteraceae > Arcobacter. The sequence continues at coordinate 3,395 of CBFIGT010000085.1, forward strand.
GATGATGAGAGTTTATTAGCCCCACAATGGTGTAGAAATAAACATAATCAAATAAATAAAATAAAAAAAGCTCTACTAAAAGAGAATATAAGATATTAAATATTGTATCTTTAAAAGATACAATATTAAGTTTTTATTTTTAGTAGATAATCAACTACATTTTCAATAAATGCATCATGTTTTCTATCTTTTCTATAGGCAATATAGAGTTTTCTAGTCATTTTATTGTTACCAATTCTAGATTCATGTAAAGCACCTGCTTTTAATAAAGAATCAATAGCATTTCTAGAAACAATAGATACAGTAGGTGAAGTGTTTATATCAGAGTGTAAAACTGTTTGTACAATAGTAGTAGCACTTGTAACTTCACTTGTTACATCAAATTGATCACAATCAGGGAAATTAGCTTTGTCAAGATTCTCTTTAAATATCATTCTTGTATTTGAATCAGGATTTCTACAAACCCATTTGTATGATAATAAATCTTCAGGTTTTGCCCTTGCTGGAAGTTTTTGATTAGAGAAAATTACAATTTCATCTTCCATCCATTCTCTATAAATAATATTTTCATCAGGAATATAATTCTCAACTAAAGCTAAATCAATTTTTTTATCTAATAAATCTTCAATGGTTTTATGTGAAACAGAAACATTAATTGAAACATCATTATGAATATTCTCTTTTAAGTGATTTAAAAATCTAGGTAGTACATAATTTCCAATAATAAAAGAAGCACCAAACATAAAAGTTACATCTTTATTCATGATTTTTAATAACTCTTTTTCTCCATTACTAACACATCTTTCGATTTTTTGGGCAATGTTATATAACATTTGTCCCTCTTTTGTTAGTCTGATACCATTTTTCTTTCTATCAACAACTTGGACTTGGAGATAATCTTCTATAAATTTCATTTGTTGAGTAACTGCAGGTTGTGAAATACCCAATTTAGCAGATGCTTTTGAAAATGATTTTTCTCTAACTACCGTTAAAAATGTATTTACTTTAGCAAAATCGTTAAGCATTTTTTTTTAACCTTTTATTTTAAGTTATAAGAATAATAACATTTGTTTATATATAAAAATATTAAAGAATAAATATTTTAATTTAATTTTGGTATAATAGATATTTAATGGAGTGAAAATGAGTGAAAATATTTTATCAAGTTTAAATGAGTCTCAACAAAAAGCAGCACAACATATTGATGGTTCTTTATTGATTTTAGCAGGTGCTGGAAGTGGAAAAACAAAAACAATAACTACAAGACTTGCATATTTAATATCAATAGGTATTGACCCAGCTTCTATATTGACACTAACTTTTACAAATAAAGCAGCAACAGAGATGAGAGAAAGAGCTTACTCTTTAATAGATACTCAAATGTCAACACCACCTGTTTTATGTACTTTTCATAAATTTGGACTTATGTTTTTGAAGTTTCATATAAGTAAGTTAAATAGAAAAAACAATTTTATAATAATAGATGGCGATGATAAAAAAAGAATACTAAAATCAATAGATAAAGAGATAACTACATCTATTTTAGTATCAGAAATCTCAAAATACAAAAATACTATTTTAACTCCAGCTGAGGTTAAAGCTGGAGCTGAATTAAAACTTTATCAACAAATAGCAGATGTTTATGAAAAATATGAAAACTATCTTCTTAAAAATAATCTTGTAGATTTTGATGATTTACTTTTATTACCATATAAAATATTATTAGCAAATGAAGAGTTAGCAAAAGAGACTAGTAAAAAATATCAATATATTATGGTAGATGAGTATCAAGATACAAATGAGCTACAATATAAACTTCTAAGACTTTTATGTTCATCACACAATAATCTTTGTGTTGTTGGTGATGATGACCAATCTATATATGGATGGCGTGGTGCAACTATTAAAAATATATTAAATTTTCATGAGCATTTTAAAGATACTGTAATTGTGAAACTAGAAGAAAACTATAGATCAACAGATACAATTTTGGACCATGCAAATCAGCTAATTGAACATAATCGTGATAGATTAGGGAAAAAATTAGTAGGTACAAGAGAAAAGGGTGATAGTGTTAGAGTTTATGAATCCCATGATGAAAATGAAGAGACTAGAAAAATAGTTACTGATATAAAAAGATTAATAGATAGTGGAATTAGAGGAAAAGATATTGCCATACTATTTAGAGTAAATGCCTTATCACGTTCTTTAGAAGAGGGATTTAACAAAGCAGGACTTAATTATAAACTTGTTGGTGGAATGAAGTTTTATGAAAGAGCCGAAATAAAAGATTTAATAGCATATTTTAGAATAATCACTAATACTTATGATAATTTTTCATTAAAAAGAATTATAAATAAACCAAAAAGAGGAATCGGAAAAACTACTATTGATAAACTTGATGCAAAATCTGTAGAGTTAAAAAAACCTATTTTTGAGATTATTGATGAGTTTTCACCTACTGATTTATCAAACATTGTTGGTAAAAAAAATGCAAGAACACTAAAAGTATTTATGGCTTCTATTATGGATTTAAAAGATTCTCTAAAAGAGTCAAAAATGAGGTTTTTAGATGTATTTGAAGAGACTTTTGATTTTAGAGCCTCTTTTGATAATGTTCCTGATGGTTATGATAGACAGGCAAATATTGATGAGTTTTATGGATATGTTAGGGATTATTTTATTCAAAATCCTATGCAAGAGTTGGACAACTTCTTAAATGAAATAGCACTTGATAGTGAGCAAACAGAGCTTGAAAATGAAGCTATTTCTATGATGAGTATACATGCTTCAAAAGGTTTAGAGTACAAACAACTATTTATAATTGGTATGGAAGAGGGATTTTTTCCAATAATTGGAGATGGAAGCGATATTGAAGAGGAGAGAAGACTTGGATATGTTTCATTTACAAGAGCTATGGATAATCTAACTTGTTCTTTTGTTCATTCAAGGTTTTATAAGGGTAAAAGAGCAAACTTACAAAAAAGTAGATTTTTATGTGAATCTGGACTTATAAAAGGAAGTTTAACAATAGAAAAACACTCCTCTTTTAAAAAAGGTGATTTGGTTCAACATAAAATTTTTGGTATGGGAAGAGTTCAAAAGGCTACAAAAGCTGGAAAAGATTTTAAACTTACTATTAATTTTGGTGGAACAAAAAGAGATATACTTTCATCTTTTGTTGAAAAAGCTTAATAAAGATTTTTAATGCAAAAAAGAGTTTACAATAAAGAAGCACTAAATAAGTTAGTAGTAGTTGACAAACCTATGTTTATGAGTTCTAATTTTTATTTAAATAGAATAAAAAGAAAATACAAAAATAAAAAAGCTGGTTTTAGTGGAACCTTAGATCCCTTTGCAAAGGGGTGTTTAATTGTAGCTTTTGGACAATATTCAAAGCTATTTCAGTTTTTTAAAAAGAGTCCTAAAACCTATAGGGCTGTTATTTGGTTGGGTGTTGAGTCTGATTCTTTAGATATAGAAAATATTATTTCAATTGATGAGTCTAAAACTTTAGATAAAGAGCAGATAAAAAAAGAGCTAAAAGCCTTGGAAAAAGAGATTGAATATTATCCTCCAAAATTTTCAGCTAAAAAAATAGATGGGAAAAGAGCTTATAGTTTAGCAAGAGATGGTATTGATGTTGAGATGAAAAAATCAAAAATGAAAGTTTTTGAAACAAAGTTTATTTCATACAATCATCCCTTTATAACATTTGAGGCAAGTGTGAGTGAGGGTTCTTATATTAGAAGTTTAGCTCAGATTTTATTGGAAAATTTGGACTCAAAAGGTACACTTTCATATTTAAATAGATTAAATGAGGGTTTATTTAAATATGAAAATGAAAAAGATTTAAATCCACTTGATTTTTTAGATATTGAAAAAATCCACTATAGTGGTGATAAATCTTGGTTTGAACAGGGTAAAAAAATATCAACAGAGTATTTAAGTAAAAAAGAGAATGGAAAATACCTAGTTGTATTTGAGGATTTTTTCTCTATTATTGAAATAATTGATGATGAGGTTAAATATTTATTAAATAGGATAGTTTTATAAAATGAGTATAAGTGCAAAATCATATGCAAAAGTAAATATATTTTTAAAAATAGCAGGAAAAAGAGAGAACTATCATGAGTTAGTTTCAAGATTTGTAAGGGTTAAATCTTTATATGATACTATTGAATTTATTCCTGAAAATCCACAAAATGAGTTTAATTTAGTAGGTCATTTTGGTTGTGATACTAAAAAAAATACAATTTATAAAGCTTTTTTAGCTTTAAGGGATAACTGTCCAAAAATAGATGCATATTTTAGAGTTTATAGTATAAAAGTAAATAAAAGAATTCCTGAGTTTGCAGGTCTTGGTGGAGGTAGTTCTAATGCAGCTACTTTTTTAATTATGGCAAATAAACTATTTAAACTACACTATTCAAAAGAGAAGTTAGCAAGAATTGGTGCTAAAATTGGAGCTGATGTTCCTTTTTTTATATATGAATATGATAGTGCAAATGTTACAGGAATTGGTGAGATTGTAGAAAAATTTGATGAAGAGAGTTTGGATTTTGATGTAATAACACCAAAAGTAGAGTGTAATACAGGAATGATTTTTAATAGTTTTAGAGATAAATTTTATAAAGAAATCTCAAAAGAAGAGAGTGAAAAATTACTAAAAATGAAATCACTTGATATATTAAAAGAGTATAATATAAAAGATGCAAATGATTTATATCTACCTGCAATAACAACATATCCAAAGCTACAAGATTATGCTAAAAAAGATTGGTTTTTTAGTGGTAGTGGAAGTAGTTTTTTTAAGGTGAAAAATAATGGCTAAGAAAGAAAAAAATATTAATTTGACATTTAAGAATAAAAAGGCTTTTCATGACTATTTTATACTTGAAACATACGAAGCTGGTATTGAATTAAAGGGAAGTGAAGTTAAATCTATTAGAGAGGGAAGAGTAAATTTAAAAGATTCACATATTAGAATTATTAGAAACGAAGTATTTATTTTAAATATGCATATAAGTCATTTAAATACTACTCATGTTACATATAGAGAAGCTGAAGATAGAGCAAGAAAATTACTACTTCATAGAGGAGAAATCAATAAACTTTTTGAAAAAGTAACTAAAGAGGGAATCACCATAGTAGCGCTAAAACTCTACTTTAATAGCAAAAATATTGCAAAACTTCAAATAGCAACTGCTCAGGGTAAAAAGCTTTATGACAAAAGAGAAGATTTAAAACAAAAAACACTAAAAAGAGAAGCTCAACAAGCACTTAAAAACTGGTAATAATAGTAATTATTAATTAGCTATTACTGCTAGTTTTTTCTTCAAATAGAAAAAAGTTACAAATCGTAATATTAATTTTATCTTAAATATTATAACTAAAAAAAATTATAATGATTAAGCTTATATTTATTCCATATTCGTTAATATCCATTCATAAGTGACAAAACTGTGACTTGTATAAAAAAATTAGTAGGAGGAGATTGATGCAAAACGGTGCACAAATCGAGTATGATTACTCAATTGCAAAAGCCTTTACATTTGCAACAATTCTGTTTGGTATCATTGGTATGTTAGTTGGTGTTATTCTAGCATTCCAATTGGCATTCCCTAGTTTAAGTAATTTAGCTGGAGAATACGGTACTTTCAGTAGGTTAAGACCTTTACACACAAATGGTGTGGCATTTGGTTTTACGCTTAGTGGTATATTTGCTACATGGTATTACATCTCTCAAAGAGTTTTAAAAGTTTCTTTGAAAGAATCACCATTTTTAATGGCAATTGGTAAATTACATTTTGTACTTTACTTTATTACAATTTTATTAGCGGTTGTTACTCTATTAACAGGGTTTACAACATCTAAAGAGTATGCTGAGTTAGAATGGCCACTAGACCTTTTGGTTGTAGTATGGTGGGTATTATGGGGAATTTCAGTTTTTGGATTAATTGGAATTAGAAGAGAAAGAACTATATATATCTCTATTTGGTATTTTATAGCTTGTTTTATTGCTGTTGCAATGCTTTACTTATTTAATAATATGGAAGTTCCAACTGCATTAGTATCAGGTTATGGTTCATGGATTCACTCTGTATCTATGTACTCAGGTACAAATGATGCATTAGTACAATGGTGGTATGGACACAACGCGGTTGCATTCGTATTTACTGTTCCAATTATTGCGATGATTTATTACTTTTTACCAAAAGAATCAGGACAAAATGTTTATTCTTATAAACTTTCTATCTTAGCATTCTGGGGTTTAATGTTTGTATATTTATGGGCTGGTGGACACCACCTTATTTATTCAACTGTTCCAGATTGGATGCAAACTATGGGTTCTGTTATGTCAGTTGTTTTAATTTTACCATCATGGGGATCAGCTATTAATATGCTTTTAACAATGAAGG
>CBFIGT010000086.1:0-9788 GCA_965662175.1 Arcobacter sp.
TGGGGTTGTTTAAAAGGTGTAAAAAACTCAACTGAGAGTGCTTATGAATGTGCTCAAAGGGAGTTTAGAGAAGAGTGTAATATAGAGGTTAATATTGCAGATTTTGAAAAATATTTTGATCAAATAAATCAAGATAAAGATATAGGAATTTGGTTAGTTAATGCTAATAGAATAAAAAATCTAAATGAATATTTCTTTGAGGATACACTTCTTTATACTAATTTATCTTGGGAAAATTCAAAGGTTAAGTTTTTTTCCATAAATGAATTACCAAAAATTAGGAAAAAACAAAAATCTCTAATTTTTAAAATTAAAGATTTTTTAGAAAAAACTAAATATTAAAAACTATTTATTTTTATAGAAGAAAGACTCTATTCCATCTGCAATACCTTTTGCTAGCTGCTTTTGGTATCTTTTTTCAAATAATCTTCTTCCCTCTTCTTTATGTGTTATATATCCAAGTTCGATTAAAATTGAGGGCATTTGTGCTCCTACTAAAACCCAAAATGGTCCCTCTCTAACTCCACCATCAACTACATCTTTATATTGTTTTCTTGCACTATAAAGTAGATGTTGTTGTACATCAATTCCTAGTTTTTGTGATAATGTAATCTTATTTTGATTTAAAATTGTTAATAGTGTATTTTGAGAATTAAAACTCATATCTTCCATATCTGATTTGTTTTCTAAAGCAGCAACTCTTTTTGCTTTTTCACTTCGTGCTGGACTTAAAAAATATGTTTCTATCCCTTTAGCATGGGAACTAACTGATTTAGGTGCAGCATTTGCATGAATTGATATAAAAATATCAGCTTTTTTTCTATTTGCTAATACAGTTCTATTTCTTACTTTTATAAATTTATCTGTTGTTCTTGTTATATAAACTTTGTAACCTCTTTGTTTCAAAATATTATAAAGCTCTTTTGTAACAGTAAAAACTACATTTTTTTCATATCTTTTATATGAACCAACAGCACCTGAATCTTTTCCCCCATGTCCTGCATCTAAAACAATAATTTTATTTTTATTTAATGGAGCAACTTTTAGCTTATTTGATTTTTTTTGTATGTTTAAATTTAAGAATTTGATTATTATTTGTTTTTTATTTAAAATGTAAATTGTTTTTAGATTTGTTTCATCGATTATTTGAACTCTAACTGTTCTATATTTATGCTGAGTAATTCTAATTTTATTTATACCATCAATTGATAGCTTAGTAGGTCCCGCTTCTTTAAAACGACCTTTAAAATCAAAGGTTTTAATATATTTGTTTGATTGTTTCTCTTCTGTAAACTCTATAAAATCTTTGTTAATATAGTGTTTAAAATCAATTATTATTGTATTATCTTTTGTATATACATTGCTTATGTTATAAGAAGAGTTTTTGTAAACAGGTTTTGAAATATTTTTATCTTCTTTTTCAACAGATGAAACTTTTTGGTATTTCTTAATCTCTTTTTTATTCTCTTTACTTGAGTTTGAGTTATTGTTTAACTCTTTTTCATATGTTGAAACATCTTTTTTAAGCTCTTTACCAACTTCTATTATTTTTTCTAAATAAATTTTTTGAGAGGCCTCATCACTATTTAATAAGGCTCTTAAATATTTAGTTTTAAGTGAATTAAACTCACTATTTAATTGTGAAGTTGATGCAAAAAGATTAAAAGATAAAATTATTAGAAGAAAAAATTTTAAAAAAATTTTATTCTCCTTTAGTTAATTTTTCCATTAATTCATGAACTGATATAATTTTATTAATTTTATAGCCATTAGAACCTGTGAAAAACAATCCTGTTTCCAAATCACCTTTATATGCAGCACCAAGTCTATCTGCAATACAGTATCCAACAGCCTTAGCTTCAACTCCCCTATGACATGGAGCAACGCAGTTTGATATACATACAACTTTTGGTGCAGTTCCCTCTAGCATAGATTTTTGTAAGTTAGTTTGAACACCACGAGCAGGAAGTCCAACTGGTGATTTCATTAGTTTTATATCATCAGCTTTTGCATTTATTAAAACATTTTTTAAGTTAGCATCAGCATCACACTCAAATGTTCCTATAAATCTAGTTGCCATTTGAACACCTGTACAACCCATATCTAAAAATTTATCAATATCTTTTTTGTCCCAAATTCCACCAGCTGCTATTATAGGAGGATTACCCCATTTTTTAGCCTCTTCAATTACAGGAGGTACAATATTTTCTAGTTGATACTCTTCTTGAAAGCATTGTTCATAAGTAAAACCTTGATGACCACCACTTAAAGGACCCTCAACAATAACAGCATCAGGAAGTTTATTATATCTTTTCCATTTTTTACAAATTAGTTTTAATGCTCTTGCACTAGAAACTATTGGAATAAGTGCAACATCTGGATAATCTTTTGTAAATTCAGGCATATTAGTAGGAATACCTGCACCTGTAATTATAATATTAATTCCTGCTTCACATGCATCTTGAACTATTCTTCCATAATCATTACAAGCATATAAAATATTACAAGCTAATGGAGCATCGCCACATATTTTTCTTGCATTATCAATAATAGTTTTTAAAGCATCTTTGTTGTAAAAGTTCATTACATCAACAGGTTTTTCTCTTCTTTTTTTTATTTCAAGATTCTCTTGTTCTTTGTAATATCCTGTACCAACACCTGAAATAACTCCTAAACCACCTTCTAAACTAACAGTTCCGGCTAATTTGTCCCAACTGATTCCAACACCCATTCCACCTTGGATTATTGGATGTTTTATTTCATATTTACCTATTTTCAATATTAGCCCTTTATTTTATTTTTATCTTAGCGAAACTTTTTTTACCTTTTTGTAAAATATATTCACCTATTTGTAAATTTAATTTATCATCATCTACTTTTTCTTGATTAATTTTAACGGCACCAGCTTTTACATCACGTCTAGCTTGTGAAGTCGAGGCTACTAATTTAGTATCAACTAAAGCTTGACAAATCCAAGTTCCCTCATCTAAATCATATTCAGGAATATCTGTTGGAATATCTTTTTTTGCAAAAACTTTTTTAAACTCTTCTTGTGCTTTATTTCCAGCACCTGCACCGTGAAATCTATCAACAATCTCTATTGCCAATGAGTCTTTTACATCTTTTGGATGTAGTGTACCATTTTCTACACCATTTTTTAACTCTTCTATCTCTTTTAATGATTTTGATGAAAGAAGTTCAAAGTATCTCCACATTAAATCATCAGAAATAGATAATACTTTACCAAACATATTATTAGCTTCATCAGTTACACCAATATAATTATTTAAGGATTTTGACATTTTTTGAATACCATCAAGACCTTCTAAAATTGGCATCATTAAAACAGCTTGTTGCTTCCCTGTATTATAGGCTTTTTGTAGTGTTCTTCCCATAAGTAAGTTAAACTTTTGGTCAGTTCCACCAATCTCAATATCTGATTTTAAGTATACAGAATCATAACCTTGAAGTAGTGGATAAGTAAATTCACTAACAGCAATTGGTGTATTTGATGCATATCTTTTTGAAAAATCATCTCTTTCTAACATTCTTGCAACTGTTAAATTTGAAGCAAGTGCAATAATTCCAGCAGCACCCAAATCATTTAACCAATTTGAGTTAAATACAACCTCTGTTTTATTTATATCCAATATTTTAAAAACCTGTTCTTTATAACTTTGAGCATTTTCTAAAACTTGTTCTTTTGATAAAATCTTTCTTGTTTCACTTTTTCCTGTTGGATCACCAATTGATGCTGTAAAGTCACCAATTAAAAATTGTACTATTCCACCATATTTTTGAAATATTGCTAGTTTTTGAAGTAATACTGTATGTCCTAGATGTAAATCAGGAGCTGTTGGATCAAATCCTGCTTTTACATAAAAGTGTTTTCCATTTTCATAATAATCTTTTAATAGTTTTTCAATTGATTCCATATCAATTATTTCTGAGCTTCCTCTTTGAATCTCAGCTAATGCTTCTTTTACTTTAATTTCCATATGACCTCTTTAATTAAGCTAATATTATACTTTTTATTTATTAAATATAAATTTACTTTTTATTGTATGCATCTTTTTTTGAGAAAAAATCTATTACTTTTACTCTCATTTCAATTAGTTTTTTAACTTCATCTCTATTTTTTTTATCAATTTCAAACTCAATATCACAATATTGAACATATGAGTGTTTTTCTCTACCAAAGTTTATTGATAAAATATAACATTTATATTGACTCATATAAGTTAGCAGTTTTGCTAGCTCCCCTTTTGTATTTGGTAAGCTAACTACCATTTTATATTGATAGAGTTTATTTTCTATCCATGAACAAAATAGCATATCTTTTTCAGCTTTTATTTTTTTATAGGCTTTATCACACATTTTGTGGTGAATAATAGCCTTATTTAACTCTTTAAAAGCAACAATTTCATCTCCAAATTTTGGATGACAACAGTGTTCAAAAGAGATAGAAGCTATGCTAAAATTGGAGTATATTAAGATATTTTCAAATTTATACTCTTTTATATTTGTAGAGTGCATTTTAAATCTAGCAACAAAATTCATATTTTCTTGAATCTTTTTATCTAGTGTTTTTTTTGTGTGTTTGAAAAAATCTAAAACTAAAGGAATTCTATATATTGAATCAACTTTATAATCATTTGTTATAAAAGGTTTATATTTAGAAAATACAGTATTTAAAATATTTTTTCCACTTTGTTCGTTTAACTCTTTTTCTCTTTGGGTACACAATATTTTAATCTGTTTTTTAGCTCTATTAGTTCTAACCATATCTATCCAAGAGCATCTTGGAATATTATGGTCAGTTGTATTAATAGAAACAATATCAGAACTTTGAAGTTCTGTTAAAAGTGGTTTTCGCACCTTATTAATAAAACAATCAATAGCACGATTTCCAACATCAGTATGAATCATATATGCATAATCATAAGCTGTTGAGTTTCTAGGAAGAGTAAAAGTATCACCTTTTGGTGAATAAATTACCATATCCTCAGAGTATAAATCCTCTTTAGCTTCAGAATAGAACTCTTCAATATTTTCATTTGAATACTCTAATGCTTTTAGCCAATTAAGATTTGGTGAGTGTTTAACTCCACTTTTATATTTCCAATGAGCAGCAATTCCATACTCAGCAACTTTATGCATATCATTTGTTCTTATTTGTACTTCATGAATTTTTGAGTTATAAAATACTGTTGTATGAATTGTTTGGTAACCATTCTCTTTGGGAATTGCCACATAATCTTTAAATCTAGCTATTAATGGATTATATTTTAAGTGAATATACCCTAAGACTTTATAACAATCTATTTCCCTATCAACTAAGATTCTAATAGCCATTAAGTCTAAAACTTCTTCTATATTTACACCTTTTCTTTGCATTTTCATGTAAATAGAGTAGTAGTGTTTGACCCTTGAATAAATTTTTATTTTACTATCATCGTAGCCATTTTTTTCTAATAATATTTTTGTTGATGATAAGAATTGATTAAAACCAACTTGAATTGATTGTTGATGCTCTTTCATAAAGTCATCAATTTTTTTATACTCTTCAGGATAAATATAAAAAAAGGCTAAATCTTCTAACTCATTTTTTATTGTAGAAATACCTAATCTATGTGCAATTGGCACATATACCACTAAAGTCTCTTCAGCAATTCTAAACTGTTTATTACTAGGAAGTGCTTTTAAAGTAAGCATATTATGTAATCTATCACAAAGTTTTACTACAAGTACTCTTGGGTCATCTATTGAAGCGATTAACATTTTTCTAAAAGATAAGGCTGAAGTAATTAGTTTTTTATTTGAAGTTGAGGGGAGTAGCTCATGCTCTCTTATTTCATCAATTTTTGTTAAGCCATCGACAATATAAGCAATATCCTCACCCCAATTGTTTTTTACATAATCTAAATCATATTTTGTATCTTCAACAACATCATGTAAAAGAGCTGCTGCAACAATAGGTTCATCAGCTGAAAAGTGTGCTGTTATGGAGGCTACTAAAAGGGGATGAACAGCATATGGTTCACCACTTTTTCTAAATTGTTTTTCATGGGCTAGGATTGTAAAATCAATTATCTCTTTTAGTTTAGGAGTAAGTTCTATTTGGGATTTTAATTCAGCAATAGCACCATTGATGGTGTTTATATGCCGAACTTTTTCAATATATGGATCCATTAATTAATGTTTATTTACTAAACCCTCAATAACTAGTAATCCCTGTGCAATTTCATCAATTGCAATATCTGTATATTTCATTTTTTGTGTATTTTTATCTAAAAGTGGCTTTGCACCTTTACTTAATTCATCAGCTCTTTGACCAACTGCTAATGAAAGAATATATCTATCATTATTTACTTTTTTTAATGCTAATGATAATCTCTCTTCTAATCTCATAATATTCCTTTTTTTATTTTACTATTGAACATTTACTTAAATCACCATTGATGATTTTTAGTAAGTTACCTTTTTGATACATATCCGCAACAACAATAGGAAGTTTATTATCTTTAGCTAGTGCAATTGCTGTATCATCCATAACTTTAATATGATCTTCCAATGCTCTATCATAAGAAATTACATCTAATTTAACCGCATCATCATATTTCATAGGGTCTTTATCATAAACACCATCAACTTTTGTTGCTTTAATAAGCATTGAAGCACCAATTTCTGTAGCTCTTAGTGTAGCTGCTGTATCTGTTGTAAAAAATGGATTTCCAGTTCCTGCACTAAATATAACAACTCTTCCTTTTTCAAGATGTCTTCTTGCACGTCTTACAATAAATGGTTCAGCAATTTGTTCCATTTTAATTGCAGTTTGAAGTCTTGCACTTAAACCTTTGTGCTCTAATGCCTCTTGCATAGCAATGCCATTAACTACGGTTGCTAACATACCCATATAATCTGCACTTGTTCTTTTAATAACTCCATCAGCTGCAGCTGTTACACCTCTAATAATGTTACCACCACCAATAACAATACCAACTTCAATATTATTATCAACTAACTCTCTTATCTCTTCAGCAATATAGTCTAATATCTTAGTATCTATACCATAGCCATCACTTCCAGCTAATGCTTCACCAGAAAATTTTACAAGTACTCTTTTCTTCATAGGTATGTGTCCTTATTGTAATTTTTGGATTTTATCTAAATTAAGCTAAATAGTCATTTAAACGAAAAATTATTGTACAGCCCATTCATAAAATGGAAGCACATTTATAGAACATTTTTTATATGAAAACTTATCACTATTTCCAACAGTAATAATATCAACTTGTTTAATATTTAATTCATCAATTATAGAGTAAATTTTTTTGATTATACTGTTTCCTAAAAAATTATTAAAAAATGGTATTGATAAAATTAAACTTTTATTATCTTCAATATAAAAATCAGCCTTATCTAGATAATAAATAGTTTCATAAATTTTTTGTATATGCAAATATATCATGTTAGTGAACTCATTTTTAAATTTTTTATTATGGGAAAGTATATTTAGGTAAGCATGATTATAAGCATATAGTTTTTTTGTTGACTTTTCTTGATTATATTTTTTTACAAAAAAAATAAGTTCATTTTTTTCATAGATTTTACATAATTCATAAAATCTATCTTTTGATATTTTGATACTTTTTTTTAGTGTTGTAAAGAGTTGATTAATTGATTTTTTTTCATCAATTGATATAAAAAGTAGTTTTAAAACCTCAAGTTCTGTATTATCTTTAGAATATAATTTTAGAATCTCTTGTAGGCGATTGATTTTTTTATTTTCATCAAGGGAAATTAACTCAGGCAAATTTCCATATTTTAAAAAATAATTAAATGATGTAATTGTATTTTGATGTTTATTATCGTGAAGTAGATACTCTTCAAAATCTAAACCATGAATATATAATGGAGAAAAACCTAAAAGCTCTTTATCTAATTGAGTTGTAACTATTACACTTTCGCATTGGGGAATTTCAAATGAGAAATCAAAGTTTTCTAAAATTAAAACTTTGATTTTTTTCTCTTTTATAAACTCTTTCAAAAAATTAATAATTTCATCAATTTTATTTCTAAAGTCACTTAAGTTTATATATAAATAATCATTTGTCTCAAAGTTAGATAAGTAGTCATAAATAAGATAACTTTTTCCTGTTTTAGGTGGTCCATAAATAACTGTTTTTGGATTATTTATTTTAACTTTTCTCTCTAAAAAGTTAATTTTACTAAAATCTAATTGATAACATGATTCTAAGGTTTTCATCTATTACTTTGCTAAATCAAGTGCTGTTTTAACAGCATTAATATAACTTTTTAGGGAAACATTAGCTCCTTTATATGCAATATCAAAAGCAGTTCCATGGTCAACTGAAGTTCTGATTATTGGGATATTAAGACTTACATTTATACTTTGCTCAAAATAGAGTGCTTTTAATGGAGCTAAGCCTTGGTCGTGGTACATTGCAACATAGTAGTTATAGTTTTTTCTAGATTGTGGAGAAAAGGCTGTATCAGGAACTAATGGACCTTTAAAAATATTTTCACCAATCTCTTTATTTGCTTTTTTAATTGCTTTTATTATTTCTACCTCTTCATTACCTAAAACTCCATTATCACTAGCGTGTGGATTTAAGCCAAGGACTGCAATATTTTTTTGTTTTACGTTATTATAAAAGTCTATTAAAAATAAAGATAATTTTTCCTCTTCAATTTTTTTTGCTACTTTTCTTAGGGCAATATGTTCTGTAAATAAAGCAACAAACATTTTAGAACAACCTAACATCATAATTGCATCTTTACCAAAATAATCTCTTAAAACCTCAGTATGCCCTTTATAAGAAATACCTGCTTTATTCCAAGCCTCTTTATTAATAGGTAAGGTTACAAGGGCATCAACTTTTTTCTTTGATGCTAATTTAATGGCTTTATTAAATGAGTCAAATGAGTATTGACCTGATTCTTTTGAAACAACTCCTGCTTTTATTTTGAATTTACCTTTTACTTTTTCAATTTCAAAATCTTTTGGTATCTCTAATTTTAAAAGTTTTGCTCCCTCTTGGAGTTGAGAATTGTTTATACAATAAACAGGTTCACAAATTTTTTTAATTTTTTCATGTGCTTGGAGAGCAATTTGTAAACCTATCCCATTTAAATCTCCAATAGATATGGCAACTCTTTTTTGTTTCATTATATTAATCCTTTATTAGGTTTTTCATATCAATTATTGCATCTTTTAATCCTGTATAAACAGATCTAGCAATAATACTTTGCCCTATATTTAACTCTTTAATTTGTTTAATTCTTGAAATCATAGTTACATTTTGATAGTTTAAACCATGACCAGCTGCTACTTTTAATCCTAATTCATTTGCATAAACAGAAGCTTTTTTAATCTCTTTTCTTGATTTTGTTAAAAGTTTATTTAGTTCATTTCTTGGTAACTCTAACTCTTTTATACTATGGTGAGAGTTTATTAGGTTTCCATGTAACATTGCATAAATATTTGCAAATGTTCCTGTATGTAGCTCAATCCATTCAACTTGAAGCTGTTGCGATAACTCTATCATATCTTTTGATGGGTCTATAAAAAGTGAAACTTCAATCTCATTTTCATGAAGTTTTAAAACAGCCTCTTTAATTTTTTCAAAGTTTGATTTTAAATCAAGTCCACCCTCTGTTGTAACTTCTTCTCTATTTTCAGGAACTAAAGTAGCCCGTGAGGGTTTTAATTTACAAACAATATCAATAATATCTTTATTTATTGAACACTCTAGGTTTACAGG
>CBFIGT010000087.1:0-9754 GCA_965662175.1 Arcobacter sp.
AAAAATTCAATATAAGTTTCATTACCTCATATGCAATTATATTATCTAAAGCAGATGTTGCTTCATCAACTAAAAGTAAATCAGGTTCCATCAAAAGCGACCTCAAAATAGAGCATCTTTGTAGTTGTCCACCTGATAATTCATGGGGTTTTTTTAATAAAAGATTATAATCTAATGTAAGTTTTTCTAGCAAATTTTTCATTTTATTTTCATCAAAGTTCTTTATTACATCTTTTATTTGCTCTAAAATATCATATGATGGATGAAAAGAGGAGTAAGGGTCTTGGTAAATAGAAGCAACTTTTTTAAGCTCAATTTGACCTTTTAATGGCTTTAAATTTTGTGTAATGAGTTCAAAAAGCGTACTTTTTCCACTTCCACTCTCCCCTACAATAGCTTTTATCTCACCTTTTTTTAATCCTAAAGAGAAATTTTCATATATTAAGTTACTCTTTTTATATCCAAAGCTTAAATCATCAATTTTAAGAACAAAATCATTTTCCATTATAAACCCATAAAAATTTTTGTTAACTATATAACAACTCCACTTTATTTAGAGTTATATTTGCCATGTATAAATTATTTATCTAAGCTAATAAAAAGAATTTCTAGGTAAAATTAAGCTTCAAATTATAAGGAGAACGTATGAAGAAAATTGTTATTGGAACAATGATCGCCGCAGCTTCATTAATGGCTGCAAACTTTGGAGCATGTGCTGGTTGTCACGGTGCAAATGGAGAAAAAGCTGCATTAGGTAAATCTCAAATCATTAAAGGTTGGGATGTTGAAAAAACTGTTGCTGCTTTAAAAGGTTATAAAGATGGATCTTACGGTGGAGCTATGAAAGGTGTTATGAAAGGTCAAGTTGCTAGACTTTCTGATGCTGATATCCAAGCTTTAGCTGAGCATATCTCTAAATTATAATTTTAAATTATAGTTCTTTAGAAGTGAGTTACTTTGGTAACTCACTTTTTTTTTGCTCATTTTTTTCATTATTTAATGATTTTCTTTTATTATCTCTTTTTATTGCATCATTTAAATCATCTTCGCTATCAAATAATAATCCATCCATCATCTTTCTACTATCATCAAATTGTCCAGTTTTTGCACCCCAAATAAACATACCTAAAACTGCAAAAGAGACCAAAAGTCCCACTACCAACATCATATAAAGTGTATTTTCTATCATCTATTTTCCTTTGATTCTAAGTGAGTTTGCAACTACTAGTAGGGAGCTTAAACTCATTGATAGTGCTGCAACTAATGGCATAACAAAACCAGCCATTGCAAGTGGAATTGTAACTAAATTATATATTAAAGATATTGATAAATTCTGTTTTATAAATTTATAGGTCTTTCTAGATATTACAAATGCTTCATTTAAACTTTTTAAAGAGTTATTTAATAAGACTATATCTGAAACAGCAATAGAAATATCAGCACCATTTCCCATAGCAATAGCAACATTAGCACTGCTTAAGGCAACTGAATCATTTACACCATCACCTGCCATAATAACAGTATGACCCTCACTTTTTAATTTATTTATATATTCAGCTTTTTGGATTGGGTTTATATTTGCAACAAACTCATCAATTCCAACTTGTTTTGCAACTTGTTTTGCTACATTTTCATTATCACCTGTTAACATAACAACATCAATTCCATTTGCTTTGCTATTTGATATAAACTCACATGCAAACTCTTTTATCTCATCTTTTAGCTCAAATATTGCAATAAGTTCACCATTAATTGCAAACATAAAAACCGAATCTTGGGAATTAAGTTTATATGAAATATTAAACTCTTCCATTAATTTTAGATTTCCACCTAAAACCATAAACTCTTTATTATCTAAGCTCTTATAAATAGCTTTCATTCCTTTTGATTGAATAGTTTTAATTTCAGATAACTCTTTTAAAGATAAATTTGTAAAATTACTTTCTAAATAACTCTTAACAGCAAGACTAATTGGATGGGATGAGCTATCAACTAGTGAATATAAAAGATTTAGTTTATCTTTATTATCATCAATTATATTAGCTTTTATTACACTCAATTTCCCATTTGTTATAGTTCCTGTTTTATCAACAACTAATTTTGTAGCACGAGCCATCTCTTCAATAAATTTTGCCTCTTTAAAAAGTAAACCTTTTTTAGCCAATTCAGAAATACCTATTAAACTAGCAATTGGAGTTGCCAAGGCTAAAGCACAAGGACAAGCTATAACAATAACAGAAACAGCAACTATAAATGATTTTTCAAAATGATTAACTCCATCATAATCAAAACCTAAATCAATTCCTAAAAAATACCAAACGAAAAAAGTCAAAATAGATAAAGATAAAATAGCAATAGAAAAACCTTTTGAGATTTCATTTGCTTTATGCTCTATTTTTGGTTTTGAAGATAAAGAGTCTTCAAGTAGTGTTACAATAGAGTTTAAAGTTGAGTCTTTAAAGGTTTTTGTAACCCTATATTGAACTAAAGAGTCTTGATTTAAAGTACCTGAAAATATAACATCATCAGTTTTTTTATAAATAGGCAAAGATTCACCTGTAATTGATGACTCATCAAATGAACTCTCACCACTAACAACAACTCCATCAACGCAGGCTTTATCTCCTGTTTTAAGCTCAACAATATCGCCAATTTGAATATCTTCAACAGATATTTCAACTCTTTTTCCATCTTTTATTAGTGTTGTTTCTAAAGGTATTTGACTTTTAATTGTATCTAATGTATCAATAGCTGATTTTTTACCTAAAACCTCAAGATATTTTCCAACTAAAACAAAGGTAATAATCATAGAAACAGAATCAAAATAACTCTCACCTTTTGCACCAAATAGTATAAAAATGGAGTAAATATAAGAGAGTGTTGCTCCAGCACTAACTAAAAAATCCATATTTAAAATACGATTTTTTAAACCAAAATAAGCACCCCTATAAAAAATCCAACCACTATAAAAAAGAACTGGCGTTGCTAATATAAACTCACCCATATGAATTAAGTGTTTAACCTCAGGTGTAATTCCTGTAAAAAAACCTGTATATTTAGCAACTGAAAGCATCATAATATTCATAGTTGCAAAAACAGCAACCATCATTCTTATAAAATAGTCTCGTTTTGCTTTAGAAGCTTTTTCGTCAGCTACTTTTGAGTTGTAAGCATAGGCGTTGTAACCTATACTTCTTATTTTTTCAATTATTTGAGAAAGCGCAATTTTTTCGCTATCCCAAACTATTTTTGCTTTATTATTTGTGAAATTTATTGAAGCATCTACAATACCATCAGTGTTAAATAAAACCTTTTCATTTAACCAAATACAAGCAGCACAATGAATTCCCTCAATAATCAAATCAACTTTTTTATAGCCATTAGAATCCACTGTAACATAAATCTTTTCAAAACTTTGTGTATCAAATTTATTTAAATCACTACTTGCAACAATAGGCGGCTGAATCGATTTATTACCAAGTTTGTCATAAAAAGATTCTAAGTTTTGATCTTTTAAAAGATGAAAAACACCTTGACAGCCTTTACAACAAAAGTTTAACTTATCCTCTTTTATCATAACACTATCATCAAACACTAAATGGCAATGGTCACATTTTACTTTTGACACAAATAAATTCCTAATTATTTTTTTTATTTTTTTTAAAAATATATCATATTAAACGACTTTAAAAGGCTATTCAATATACCTATTTAAAACTTTTTATGTTAATATGTTTGCATAATACAGTTTGTATTATATCCTATTACTTTTGGAGATTGGTTTAATGATTAATAATATTTCAATTTTAAAAAATATTACCATCCTATATGCAGAAGATGAAAGATCCCTTAGAGAAATTACATTAAACATATTAAAAGGTTTTACAAATAAACAATACGTAGCGGAAAATGGTCTTGAGGGTTTACAACTTTTTAAAGAGCATGATGATGAGATAGATTTAATTATTACAGATGTAAATATGCCACAAATGAATGGTTTAGATATGATTAAAGAGATAAAAAAAATCAATCCAAATATTCCAATTATAGTAGCAACTGCATTTTCTAATACTGAATATTTACTTGAAGCAATTGATATTGGTGTTGATAAATATATTCTAAAACCAATTGATATGAAAAAACTTCTTCAAGTTATGAGTCAATCTTTACTTTATCATGAATTAAAAGATTTATATATTGATAAGCTTACACGTTTACCAAATAGAAATAGACTAAAAAAAGATTTAGAATTAACAGCTGAAGATTTAATGGCTTTAATTAATATTGATAAATTCTCAACAATAAATGACCTTTTTGGTGAAGATAATGGAAATAAACTCTTAATTGAATTTTCAAATTTAATAAAACAATTTTTCAATCAAGAAGAGTATAGAGTTTATAGAATAGAATCTGATAAATTTGCTGTTGTAGCAAAAGATTATAAAATGGATATAAATGAGTTTGAAAAGCTTTGTGAAAAGTTTGCAAACTATATTGAAGATAATGCCATTGCAATTGATGAAAATGAGATAGATTTAAATGTAACTATTGGTATTGCTTGTGCTGACAATAAATTAGCTTACAAATATACAGAAAGAGTTATAAATTATGCAAGAAAAAGATTTGAACAAATCTTAGTTTATGATAACTCTTTTAATATACAAGAATCATTTGAAGATAATATAAAATGGGTAAAAGAGGTTAAAAAAGGTTTAAGAGAAGGTCTTTTTGTAGCTTTCTATCAACCAATTGTAGATACAGATACACAAGAAATTTATAAATATGAAGCCCTAATTAGATATATAAACGAACAAGGTGAAGTTATTGCACCAATTAAATTCTTAGATATTGCAAAAAAAGCAAAACTTTACTCAAATATCATAGAGATTATGCTTCTTCAAGCTATTGGACTAATAAAAGAACAAGGTAAAAGAGTTGCTGTAAATATCTCTTTTGATGATATTACAAATAGTAAAACTACAAAAAAAATATATGATACACTTGAGCAAAATAAAGAGTTTGTAAATCTTTTAGAGTTCGAGATTTTAGAATCTGAAGAGATTAATAACTTTGAGACTGTAACAAAATTTATTGATAAAGTTAAAACATTAGGTTGTAGTGTTGGTGTTGATGATTTTGGTGCTGGATACTCAAACTTTAACATGCTTACAAACTTAAATATTGATTTTGTTAAAATTGATGGTTCACTAATCAAAAATATCGATACTTCAAGAAATCAACAAATTATTGTTGAAACAATTGCAAACTTCTCAAAAAGATTTGGATTTAAAACAGTTGCTGAGTTTGTATCATCTGCTGAAATTTATGAGAAAATAAAAGAGTTAGATATAGATTACTGCCAAGGTTATCACTTTGGGAAACCTGAAAGTAAGGATAGAATTTAGTCTATCCATCTTTCATAAAGTTTTGGGTCAAAAAGTTTACTTTTTATTCTAGTAATATTAGCAATACTAACTAACTCTTTACTAGCAAGCTCTAAATTATCATTTACTATAAAATAATCATATTTTTGATAATACTTTATCTCATATTTTGCATTTTTAATTCTTTTTTCAATTACCTCTTTTGAGTCAGTATTTCTACTGTTTAAGCGATTTTCTAGCTCTTTTAATGATGGAGTTGTAATAAAAACAGAAGTTGTAATATTATCAAGTTTTTTTCTAACTATTTCATGTCCTTGAACATCAATGTCAAAAATCACTAATTTACCTTCTGCTATTGCCTCTTTTATAGGTTTTAAAGATGTACCATAATAGTTTCCATGAACTTCAGCCCACTCTAAAAATTGACCTCTTTTTATATCTTCTTGAAAATCTTCTCTACTAACAAAAAAGTAATCAACACCATGTTTTTCACCCTCTCTTGGAGCTCTTGTTGTAGTAGAAATTGAGAAATAATAGTCATTTATCTCTTTATATACCTCTTTTAAAAGTGTTGATTTTCCACATCCACTTGGTCCTGATATAATTAATATTGCACCTTTTTTTTCACTAATCAAATTAAGCCTTTAATGATAATTTTAAATCAATAGTTTCACCCTGTGAAAGTTTATCAATAATTGTTTGGTTAAATTTTGTTAAAAGAGGTTTTAACTCCTCAATATTATAATGATTCAAAATTAATTTGACAGGTTCTTGATAATTAACATCAAACTCATAATCACTAACTTCATTTAGTGCATCATCAATAATTTCAGATATATCTTTCCAATCATTTTCATCTATTTCATCATCTTGATACTGCTTTAAAATCTCATTTTGAATATCATTCTCTTCAAGTATTGAGTGAATTTTACCTAATTCACTTTTATCTAAAATACCACCATCTCTCAAAGAAGCAATAGAGACTATACTCTCATCACTCTCATCATCTATATCTTCAGCTATGTCATCAGCAAGTGTTTCAATAAATGCTGTCATATCTTCTTCATCTTCATTATATTTTTCAACTTCTATTTTTTCTAATCTTTTTTCATCTTTTATAAACTCTATTTGTTCGTTTAATATATTTTGTAAATCATGGGGTAAAAAAGGTCTTGGAATTAAAAAATCTCTTGACTTATCAAAAGATAACTCTTCATTTGAAATTGCACCTATTTTATTGGCTAATTGCTTAATTATGTTAAATCTATCATCTATTAAATCTTGGTCAACAATTATAAAATCAAATCGACTAGAGAGCTCTGTATTATCTTGTACAGCCAATTTAATATCAAGTTTTGTACATATTAAATCAAAAATTTTAATTATCATTTTTGTTTTAGTAATTAATAAAAGATTCACTTTATCTCCTGCAATTCTAAATCTACTAGTTTATAAACTTTATCACATTTGTAAGCAATCTCATCTTCATGTGTTACAAGAATTAAACCAGCATCATTTGATTTAATATAATTAAAAATTGCATTAATAACATCATTTGCAGTATCTTTATCTAAGTTCCCCGTTGGTTCATCAGCAAAAATTATTTTGGGTTTTTTAGTCATTACCCTAGCAATAGATAATCTTTGCTGTTGACCACCACTTAGTTCACCAACTGCTTGATGCATTACATGCTTTATATCTAAATCCTCTAAAAGTTTTTCATCAAGCTTTTTAAGGCTCAAAAACTCTGCTATTTGTAAGTTTTCACTTGCACTAAATCCTCTAAATAAATAGTGAGCTTGAAAGATTATACCAAAATCTTCTCTTCTAATCTTTAAAAGCTTTTTATTTTTGATTTCATAAATATTTTTATCTTCAAAAAAAACACTTCCTTCATTAGGTTTAAGAAGTGATGAAATAATATTAAGTAAGGTAGATTTTCCGCTTCCACTTTTTCCAATAATTGCAATAGATTGTTTTTTTTCTAGGCTTAGATTTATATTCTTAAAAAGTTCATAATCAAATTTATGAGAGATATCTTTTATTTGTAGTAGAGGCTGGTTATTCAATACTTCTCCAGTCTTTTTTGTAGTTATTGTACATGTTTAAAAATAAAAAGAGCTAAAAGCTCTTTTTATTTAATTTTTATTTTGCTAATTATTTACCCATTTGAGCAGCAACTTCAGCTGCAAAATCTTCTTCTTTTTTCTCAATACCTTCACCAAGTTCAAATCTTACATACTCAACGATTTCAATTGATGCATCACAAGCTTTAATAGCTTGCTCAACAGTCATAGAATCATCCATAACGTAAGTTTGAGATAATAGTGCATGAGTTTTATCTAATTGAGTATTATCTTCAATCCATCTAGCAATTTTACCTTTAACGATGTTTCCAATAATTTTCTCAGGTTTACCCTCAGCTAATAACTCTTCTTTCATTCTAGCTTCAGCAGCAGCAACTGCTTCATCAGTTAATTGAACTTGAGATACAAACTCAGGAATATTTTTTAGAGGTTTTCCAAGTCTTACTAACTCTTCATTCTCTTTTTCAATATCAGCAATAATTGCTTTATTTTCAGACTCAATAAAATCAGCATCTAAATCTTTATAAGAGATTACTGATGGTTTCATTGAAGCTGCATGCATTGCAACTTTTTTTAATAAATCTGAAGTTTTAGCTTTAGCAGCTTCATCACAAGTTGCAGCTAATAAAACACCAACTTTACCTAAATGAACATAACCATTAACAACACCATTATCAGTTGAAATAGTTACCATTTTTCTAGCTACGATATTTTCACCGATAGTTGCAATTTTACCATTTAAATACTCTTCAAAGTTTACACCATTGATAGTAGTTTTTAATAATTCTTCTTTTTCACTACAACCCTCAGATTGAACATGAGCTGTAATTTCATTTGTTAAGTTAATAAAGTTATCATTTTTAGCAACGAAATCTGTTTGAGAATTAACTTCAGTCATAGTAGCTTTAGTACCATCTTCGTTAACTAAAATAGTGATTAAACCCTCAGCAGCAAGATTACCTGATTTTTTAGCAGCTTTTGCTAAACCAGCTTCTCTTAAATACTTCATTGATTCTTCAATATCACCATTACACTCATTTAATGCATTTTTACAATCAAGCATTCCTGCACCAGATTTTTCTCTTAACTCTTTAATTAGTTTTGGAGTAGCACCTGCCATAATTATTTTCCTTCTTCGTTAACAGCTTCAGTTTCACCCTCAGCTACTGCTTCAGCAACAACCTCAGCAACTTCTTCATCAGAAATAACTTCTTGTGCATCTTGACCATTCTCTTCTGCTAATAATGCTTTACCTTCATTCATAGCTGCAGCCATTTCATTACAAAATAGTTGAATTGATCTAATAGCATCGTCATTTCCTGGGATTGGCCAATCAACAACGTCTGGATCACAGTTAGTATCTAAAGGAGCAACAACAGTTATTCCTAATCTTCTTGCTTCTTGGATAGCAATTTTTTCTTTAACAGCATCAAGAACAAACATTAAATCAGGGATTTTGTTCATTTCTTTAATACCACCAAGGTATAATTCTAATTTAGTTTCTTTTCTAGTAAGCATTAAAGCTTCTTTTTTAGTAAGTAGATCTAATTGACCTTCTTCTCTCATCTTTTTGATGATTTCTAATTTTCTAATTGATTTTTTGATTGTTCCGTAGTTAGTTAACATTCCACCTAACCATCTATGGTTAACGTAAGGCATACCACATGAAATTGCAGCATCTTTAACAGCAGAAGAAGCTTGTTTTTTAGTACCAACGAACATCATTGTTTTACCTTCAGCAGCAGCATCTCTAACTAAAGTATATGTGTATCTAAAGTATCTTAAAGTTTTTTGTAAATCTATAATATAGATATTTTTTCTTACACCAAAAATATATTTTTTCATTTTTGGATTCCATCTTCTTGTTTGGTGTCCGAAGTGTACACCACATTCTAATAGGTCTTTCATAGTAACCATGTTGTTTCCTTGTGTTTATATTATTTGAGCTTAAGCTCTAGGGTTTAGCCTCTGTGTCCCTTAATGACTAAGTAAAACTTATCACAACCCATACCAGGATTGACACATGTGAGGTTTCTATTTAAAATAGAGACGTGATTTTATCTAAATTAACTTTAATTAAGCTTTAAATAAGTTTATTTTAAAGAGACTCTACCCAGTTTATGATAGTACTTTCACTTTTTTTAACCACATTTTTATGTTTTCCATCAATTAATTTAAAGCTATTTTTATCATCATCGGGTAACCAATCAAATAAATCTTCCATTCTATATACTTTAGTCAATCTATCTTGTTTTGCAGCTATCCATAGTACAGGAACTTTTA
>CBFIGT010000088.1:0-9734 GCA_965662175.1 Arcobacter sp.
CATTAAATATTTTCTTTCATACTATCTTTTTGTATTCTATTAACTGCCAAATCCATATTTCTATACATTTTAATATTTTTAAATTGCTCACTATCTTCTATTTTACTTAATCTTCTTCTATCTCTCTCTTTAACAACTAAAGATACCTCAATATTAGAGTCTCTTAATATCATAACAGTCTCTTCAAGGGTTATAATTGCTGATATATCCATAAAAGGAATATCTCTACAATCTATAATTATGTATTTAGCATTTAAAACTTTTTTAATTCTTCTTTCTAGCAACATAGCACTTCCAAAGAAAAAAGCGCCATCAATTTTTATAACCCTAATATCTTGATTATCTAAATCTATATCAAATCCACTATTTCTTCTAGCTAGTCTAGTTTGGATTTTTGTCTGTTTTGACATTTTATAAACAGCACTAATAGCTGCAAAAGTAATACCAGCACCAACAGCCATAATTAAATCAACAAATACAGTTAACAATAAAACTGTAATCATAATTAATAAATCGTTTTTATGCAAAACTTTCATTATTCTAAAAAATCGATAATCAATAATATCAACACCAACTTTGATTAAAATCCCTGAAAGAACAGCAAGGGGAACTTGTGAAGCATATTTTGCTAAAAAAACAACAGTAACTAAAAGTGTAACAGCATGAGCCATACCTGATATTTTACTAACACCACCACTTTTTATATTTATTACAGTTCTCATAGTAGCTCCAGCACCTGGAATTCCACCAACAAAAGAGCATAAAGAGTTTCCAATACCTTGACCTATTAACTCTTTATTTGGATTATGTTTAGTTTTAGTCATAGAATCAGCAACCAATGAGGTTAAAAGTGTATCAATAGTTCCTAAAAGAGCCAATGTTAGTGCATACATTAAAATATCATTAAGTCTTAAAATATCAAAATTAAAGGGTAGAATAAAATCAGGTAGTGAAGATGGAATCTCTCCAATAACTTTGACATCATATCCATAATAAATAGTAAAAATTGTCATAAAAACTAAAGCAATCAAAGCTGATGGAATAATTTTACTAATAAACTTTGGAGTCATAAACATAATAAGTAAGGTAATATAAGCAATAACCAAAGAGTCATTATTAGCCAAATGAAAAGTATTTGGAAGTTCAATTAATGTATGAATTACAGAACCATAACCATCAACACCCAAAAATGGATTTATCTGTAAGATGATAATAATAATACCAATTCCAGTCATAAATCCTGAAATTACAGGATAAGGAATAAATCTAATCCATTTCCCAATTCCTGAAATACCAAATGAAATCTGAATAAGTCCAGCTAAAAATATAACTGTCATAACAGATGCTAAGTCATTTTGAAATGTTACAATAGCAGCTGCTGTAATAACAGTCATAGGACCCGTTGGTCCAGAGATTTGTGTAGGAGTTCCTCCAAAAAGTGAGGCAAAAAAACCTAATATTATGGCACCGTAAATACCGGCTTCAGCTCCAGCTCCACTTGCAACTCCAAAAGCTAATGCTAAAGGAAGTGCAACTACAGCTGCTGTTATACCACCAAAAATATCATTTTTTAAGTTTTTAAACAAAAAAACTCCTTAGTAGAATTTATTGAATTATTTGATTATCTTCTTCGTCAGCTCTTTCACCTTTTTTTCTTGTAAGAATATGGATAGGTGTACCCTCAAAATTTAATTGTTCCCTTAAGATATTAATTAAATATCTTTTATATGAAAAATGAAGTAAACTAGGTTTATTCATAATTAAAGCAATTCTAGGTGGTTTAGTTTGAAATTGAGTTGCATAATAAATTCTTAAATATGCTCCATTTGGACTTGGAAGTGCATGTCTAATTACCGCCATTTCTATAACTCTATTTAAATCAGATGTTGAAATTCTTTGAGAGTAGTTTTCATGAATTTCTATGATTTTATCTTTTAATCTTTCAATACTTCTTCCTGTTTTTGCTGATACTGCAATAATAGGTGCATAATATAAAAATTTAAATTTACTTCTTACAGTCTCTTCAATCTTTTTGAAGGTATCCATATTTTCATCCCATTTGTTTAAAACAATAATAGTCCCTAAACCATATTCATCAACTAAACCAGCAATTTTTTCATCTAAATCAACAAGTGGTGCAGAAGCATCAAGAACAACTAAGGCTAGATTTGCTTTTTCTAGCATCTCTTTTGTTCTCATTAAGGCAAATTTTTCAATTCCCTCAATACTACCTCTTCTTCGTAAACCTGCTGTGTCAACAAATGTAATATTTTTCTCTTTATATTCAAAAGATTCATCAACAGGGTCAATTGTTGTACCTGCAATTGGAGATACAACTGATCTCTCTTCACCAATTAAAGCATTTAGGATTGAAGATTTTCCAACATTAACTCTACCTATAATAGCAACTTTAATATTGTTATCCTCTTCCTCTTCTTCAACTACTTTATCTTCTTCATCAAGAAATTCATTCCCATCATCAAGAACTTCACTATTTTCAATATCTAAACTTAGTTTTTGTTCTAATTCAGGAAGTGCTTCATAAACCCAATCAAATAAATCTTTTGTACCTCTATTATGGGAAACTGATATTCCAAAAAGATTCTCTTCTTTAATACCAAACTCAAAAAATTCCCAAAGTCTCTCTTTCTCTTTGTCATTATCAATTTTATTTACAACTAAGGCTAATTTTTTACCTAAGGCTTGAAGCTCATAAAATAGTTCTTTATCTTTTTCATCTGGAAGTTTTTTCCCATCCACCATAAAAAGTATTATATCAGCCTCTTTTGCTGTCTCTATAGCTTTTCTTTTTACATTAGAAAATATAGCATCATTAGTTTCATCAATACCACCTGTATCTAACATCAATGCTTTTCTATCAAAAATTTCTACTTCATGTTTTCTAATATCCCTAGTAGTACCGGCCATATCAGAAACTATGGCTATTCTCTCTTTTGCAATTCTATTAAAAAGAGAACTTTTACCTACATTTGGTTGTCCTATAAGTGCAATTTTCTTTAAATTTTCTCTTTTACTTTTATTATTTTCCATCTAATTCCTAAATATTAATTTTGTATTATAACAAAAAAAAGGCGCTAGCCATAAAGACTAACACCTTTTTTTTAGAATTTGTTAAAAAATTTTAGTATAAACCAAATTTTCCTTCTTCACTAGCTTTGTATAATACTCTCATATTGTCATCTTTATCATAGAAAACTTTAAATACAGCACCTGTATCTTTTAAATCTTTAAGTGCTTCTTCAATATCCATTGGTTTGTAAGATGTTAATCTAACAGGGATAATTTCATTTTCTAATCTATCAAGCTCAGCAGAGATTGCATCTTCAATTTCTGATGAAACAACTTCTGTAAGTTTAGTAGCTTTATGACCACTAATTTTATCATGATGTCTTCTTAATACTTTAGAAACTCTATCAACCGCAATATCAATTGCTGCATATAAATCTTTATCTTTTTGTTTTACAACAATTGTGTCTAAATGTGCAACATTTAATGTAAACTCAAAAACGAAAACTGGTTTACTATTTCTTTCTTCTTTATCAATGATAGCGTTTACTGAAATAATATCTAAGTTATACTTTTTAAATATCTCTACTGAACTATTAACATAATCCTTAATAGCATCAGTTAATTCTATGTGTCTTCCTACAATTCCTGTATTCATAACATACTCCTTACTCTTAATATAATTAATATTTTATCATAATGATTATTAAATTTAAAAGAGTTTTACAATTGAAATTAATAATAAAGTAAAATTCAGAGAATATTAATATTAAAAGATAAAAATTAAACAAAAAGTTATTCAAATTATTAGCTAAAAAAGAGTTTTTTATGCTCTTTTTTAATAAATGAATAATTAAACTAAGATTTCTCGATTTCCTTTAGCATTAACTTCAGATAAAACACCTGTCATTTCAAGTTGTTCTACTATTGTTGCTGCTCTGTTATATCCTATTCTAAGTTTTCTTTGAATATATGATATTGAGGTTTTTTTATCAGTTAATACAACCTCTTTTGCATCTTCATAAAGTTCATCAAGAGTTGAAATATCTCCATTAGAAATAGCAGTTCCCCCACCCTCTTTATCTTTTACAAAGTTCATATCATAATCAACTTCCCTTTGAGATTTTAAAAAGTCTACTACTTTTTCTATCTCATCCTCTTTTGACCAAGGGGCGTGAAGTCTTACAAGCCCTGAACTTCCTGGAGGTGTAAAAAGCATATCTCCACGACCAAGTAGTGATTCAGCACCCATTGAGTCTAAAATAATTTTAGAATCAACTTTTTGTCCTACTTTATATGAAATTCTACTTGGTAAATTTGCTTTAATAAGTCCTGTTACAACATCAACAGATGGTCTTTGTGTTGCTACTATTAAGTGAATTCCACTAGCTCTTGCCATTTGCGCAAGTCTAGCAATTGATAATTCTACATCTTTTCCACTTGTCATCATAAGATCTGCTAACTCATCAATAATTACTACAATATAAGGAAGTGGTTCAAAACCCTCTTTTTTTGATTTATCATTGTAGTTTTCAATATTTTTTGTTTTTGTTTGACTCATTAGAGTGTAACGTCTCTCCATTTCTGAAACCATGTTTGATAGGGCTAAAATAGCCTCTTTTGGTTTAGTAATAACAGGTGTTAATAAATGAGGAATATCATTATAAATTGAAAACTCTAACATTTTTGGATCAATCATAATAAGTTTTAAATTATCAGGTGAATTTTTATATAAAAGAGAAATAATCATTGCATTTAAACCAACTGATTTTCCTGAACCCGTTGTTCCCGCAATTAATAAATGGGGAAGTTTTTTAAGGTCTGTAATAAAAGGTTTACCTACAATATCTTTCCCTAAAATCATAGTTAAAGGAGAAGTTGCTTTATTAAAAATTTCACTCTCTAATAACTCTTTTATATAAATAACATGCATATTTTCATTTGGAACTTCAATTCCAATCACATCTTTTCCTGGAATTGGAGCTTGAATTCTTATTGTTTCAGCTTTTAAAGCCATTGCTAAATCATCTTGTAAATTTAATACTTTTGATACTTTTACATGTGGTGCTGGTTTAAACTCAAATGTTGTAACAACAGGACCTGTATATGTTCTAACAACATCACCTTCAATCTTAAACATTAGAAGTTTTTCTAATAAATCAGCAATTTTTTTATCAATTATCTCTTCATTTATTTTAGATTTTGACTCTTTTGGTGGAGTTTGAAAAAAGTTTGGGCTAGGAAGTTGGAAATCTTTTGGTTTCTCAGAGTCACCTAGTTCTATCTCATCTTGAAGTTTTTTATTCTCTTCTAATTCATCAACAATTATAGAGTGTTTATCATCTTTATTATCTACTTTAACAGCTTCAACTATATTCTCTTTAATCTCTTCTTTTTTAGAATCAACTATAACAATTTCAGCTGTATCTCCTATCTCTTTTATTGTAACTTTTTCATCTCTTCTTTTTTCTCTTCTATTATCTTTGTTAGTTTGTAAAACTTTTACCTCAGGTTTTGTATTAAAATTTGGTTTTAAACTCTTTAAGTTTGGTTTTTTAATCTCTTTTCCATCCATAAATATTAAAAGTGTAATTAAAAATCCAATTAACACAAATAACCAAAGTCCAGCAACACCAACAAATGGTAAAAAAGAGTCAACAATACTATTTCCGATAACACCTGATAATATATCTTTTTTTGTAAACAATAAAGATTGCAATATTAGCGAAGATAATAAAAATACAAATCCACCAAAGATTTTTAAAAAATCTTTTTTATGCTCTTCTTTAAAGTTTATTAAATATAAAGGGTATAAAAATAAAAATAGATAAATATATGATAAATATCCAAAATAAAGGTGAGAATATTGAGCAAAAATAGAACCTATTTTCCCAACACTTACCTTATCTGAAACTATAGTTGCGTATTCAAAATATACAATTATGAATAGCGAAATTAGTGATAAAATTTTCTTAACTATCTTGAAGCCTTTATTTTAATAATCTTGAAATTTTACCTTGAAGTTTTAACCAAGTTCTATGCTCCATCAAAGGAAAACCTGCCCATTGTTTTTTCGGTTCTTTTATGGAGTTTGTAACTCCACCACGTGCTGCAATTGTTGTAAATGGTGCAATTTCAAGATGACCAGCTGTTGCACTTTGTCCACCCATAATTACATACTCATTTAGCGTTGTTGAACCTGAAAGTCCAACTTGACCTGTTAAAATACATCCAACACCTAATTTACAATTATGTCCTATATGAACTAAATTATCAAGCCTAACACCATCACTTATAATTGTTGATTTAAAAGCTGCCCTATCAATAGTTGTATTAGAACCAATTTCCACATCATTACCAATAATAACATTTCCATTTTGATAGATTTTTATATATTTACCTCTACTTTGAGCAAAACCAAAACCATCACTTCCTATTACAGTTCCTGCATGAATAATAGAATCATCTCCTATAATACAATCTCTATAAACTGTAACATTAGGATGAATTACTGTATTTTCACCAATTTTAACATTATCACCAATATAAGCACCACTCATAATAGTACTATTTTTACCAATGATTGAGTTTTTACCTAAATATACATTTGGCATAATAGTAGTGTTTTCACCAACTTCACACTCTTTACCACTCTTTTCTACTACATTTGGAGCAAATAGTTTAGAAGCAAGGGCTAATTTTATATATGGTTCATCACAAACTAAAGCTATTGTTCCTTTTGGAACTTTAGATATAAAATCTTCTTTAACTAAAACAGCAGCTGCTTTGGTTTTTTCTAAATCTTTTATATACTTCTTATTTTCTAAGAATGTTAATTCATACTCATTTGAATCTAAAAGGGTATTTAAACCCTCAATTTCAATATCAACATCACATTTTATATCTAAAGTTTCAGCTATGGCTTTTAATTTCATATTAATCCTTTAAAAAGATAAGAGTAAAAACTCTTATCTCTCCATTGCAACTACACCACTTCTAACAATTTCAATTGGGTTGTAGTTCATAATTACTTTAATAAAATTAGCAATTCTATTTGGTTGGTCAGTTGCTGATACAACAATACAATCTTGTGTAACATTTTGAATAGCACCATTATAAGCTCGTGCTAAAACATCAACATCACTTAAGTTTTGGTCAACTGGAATTTTAATTAATACAGTCTCTTTTTCAATAACATCAAAATGCTCATTTACTCTTAATACAGGAATTAGTTTATTTAATTGCTTAACAATTTGATCAATTACTCTTCTATCACCCGTTGTAACAATAGTCATTCTTGAATATTCAGAATCAGTAATAGGAGCAACAGTTAATGAATCAATATTATATCCACGTGCTGAAAATAAACCAACTATTCTTGATAAAACGTTGTTTTCATTTAAAACAATAACAGAAATAACTTTTCTAGCTTCAACTGAATCATAGTAGTGATTAAAATTATTCATCGTTATCTCCTAAAAGTGTCATTTCATTAAGTGCATGTCCATTTGGAACCATTGGTAATACCTCTTCATTTCTATCAACAACAACTTCAATCATTGCAACAACTTTTTTCTCAACTGCATCTTTTAAAGCAGCATCAAACTCTTCTTTTGTAGTAACTCTATAACCAATTCCACCAAATGCCTCAACTAACTTAACAAAATCAGGTTGAACAGATAAATCAGTTTCTGATAATCTATTTTCATAGAACATTGTTTGCCACTGTCTTACCATTCCAAGGTAATTATTATTTAAAATAATATTAATTACAGGTAATTTGCTCTCTACACAAGTCATTAACTCTTGAATATTCATTAAAATAGAACCATCACCTGTAAAATTTATAGAAATTTTATCAGGAACACCTTTAGCAACTCCCATAGCACCTGGTAATCCAAATCCCATAGTTCCTAATCCACCTGAAGTATTCCATTGTCTTGGATAAGAAAATGGATAGAATTGAGCTGCCCACATTTGGTGTTGTCCAACATCAGTTGAAATAATAGCTTTTTCACCTAATAACTCACCAACTCTAACAATAGGCCATTGTGGCTTGATTTTAGGTCCTGAATCAATAAATCTCAATGGATGTTGTTCTCTGTACTCTCTTAATAATGCTATCCAATTTGAGTAATCATTAAATTCAAACTCTTTTATAGTATCAACCATACCTTTTACAGTAACTTTTAAATCTCCAACAATAGGATAATTTGTATGTACAAGTTTAGCAATATTTGCAGGGTCAATATCAATATGAACTACTTTTGCTTTTTTAGCAAATTCATCAAGTCTTCCTGTAACCCTATCATCAAATCTAGCACCAAGTGAAATTAGTAAATCAGCATCGTGAACAGCCATATTAGCAGCATACTCTCCATGCATTCCTAACATTCCAAAAAATAATGGATTTGAATCTCCCATTACTCCCCTTGCCATAAGTGTTTCAACAACTGGAATATTTAATTTTTCAGCTAACTCTCTAATATCATATGCACAATTTGATAAAATTGCTCCACCACCAACATAAATTAAAGGTTTTTTAGCCTTTGCAATTGCTTGCATCGCTCTTTTTAATTGTTTTTTATTGTAATTAACTGTTGGTTTATAAGTTGGAATATTTACCTCACTTGGATAAATATAATCAGCAACTTCAGCTGTAATATCTTTAGGAATATCAACATGTACAGGTCCTGGTCTTCCAGTTGCTGCAATATGAAATGCCTCTTTTAATATTCTTGGTAAATCTTCAATTTTGTTTACTAAATAGTTATGTTTTGTACAAGGTCTAGAAATACCCACGGCATCTATTTCTTGAAAACCATCAGTACCAATGATTGTTGTTGGAACTTGTCCTGTAATTACAACTAAAGGAATAGAGTCCATATAAGCATCTGCTAATCCCGTAACTGCATTTGTAAATCCTGGTCCTGAAGTAACTATAGCAACACCTACTTTCCCTGTAGCTTTTGCATACCCCTCAGCAGCATGTACAGCAGCTTGTTCATGTCTTGTTAAAATATGTTTAAAATCTGTTTGTTTATAAATTTCATCATAGACATTCATGATAGCGCCACCAGGATAACCGAATACTACTTCTACCCCTTCATTTTTTAATGATTGCGTTACCATTTTTGCGCCAGTCATCTTCATAATACCCTCTCCGTAATAAAAATAGTTAATATTCTACAGAAGTTTTAATTAATTCATCTTTAATGCTATTTGCTTAACTTATTTATTTAATATCTTATTTATTTTTATTACTATAAAATAAAGGGTAAAATTTTGGAGTTAAATATGGATATTAATGATGTAAGCAATATTAGTAATAGTGTCAATTTAAATAATATTCCAAAACAGTATATAGAGAAATCTAAATACCCTAATTCTATAAATGCAATTGATGAAAAAGAGGATGCTTTAAAAGTATCAATTTCAGATATCTATAACAAAAAAAGAGATGAACTCTCTCTTACCTTGCAAAACCTAAATGAGGGGATTGCTATTAGTCAAATATCTTCAAAAGCCCTTTCAAATCAACAAGAAAGTCTTAAAAATATTGATAAAGCATTGATTAAACTTGAGATTGGAAGTGATTATGAAAACAATAGATTTGAAACAGCTAATGAGATTTCAAAAGAATTAAATAATTATAATAATGAAGCTCAAAATGCAAGTTATAAGAAAAAAAATCTATTAGATGACCA
>CBFIGT010000089.1:0-9718 GCA_965662175.1 Arcobacter sp.
AAACTCATCATCTTTTAAATATAACATTCCATAAGCTGTTGATTCAAGGTCATTTAGGATTTTTACTTTTTTTGTATTAAAAAAAGTTGCTAACTCATCTTTTTTTATATCCCAAGGTAAATTTGTAGTTTTACAATCACCTGCAATAACAGGTCCAGCAACACCAAAACATATAGCTTCAATAGAATTTTCACCAATTTTTGATTTTACTTCATTTAACAAATCTTTAAAAAGATTAAATCTATTTGAGGCTATTTGAAACTCTAAAACAGTTATTATTTCATCATTTTCTTTTTTAAAAACTGCAAAATTAGATTTTGTTCCACCAATATCAGCTGCTAATACCAAAACTTATCCTTTTAATTATTTGTATTTATAAGTATCATAAATGTTTTAATAAAAAACTCATGAACCTCTTGTGGTGATAATCTATACATTGAATCCCAAGCCTCAGCCTTTGACTCATCATAGTTATCCATATTATGTTTTTCACTCCATGCAACTCTAACAGCATGACCTATTATAACATCCAAAATAAGGTCATTTTTTATTACTATCTCTTTATTATCTTTAAAAATTCCACATAAAGTCTCTAATAACTCCACATTTAATTGCTTATATTCACTTGCATCAATATTTTGTATTAGTGAGTCAACTTTTAGCTCAAAACTCTTCTCATCTTCAGTTGTAGAGTAAATTATATCCCTATCTATTCTATTTTCAGGATTATATTTATCTCCAATAACCAAACCATTACAATTTTGAAGTAAATATCTTAAATCTTTATAAAAAGTTGGAGTAACTCTTGTTAATAATCCTCTCTCTTTTCTCCAAGAAAGCCAATCCTCAGCTTTTGGAAAATCGAAACTAATACTACAATTATTTAAAGATTTACAATCTATTCCTTTTACCTCAATATTTTCATTTTTTATCATTAAGTTTACTTCTTTAGCATACTCTTTTAAAACACCAATTAATAATTCATAAATTTTATGAGGTGATAAAGTTAAAAGATGCTCATAAGACTTACCAATTGGAAGCTCTTTTTCCCTTGATATTTGAGAAACTAAAAGCTGTACAAAATACCAAGTTCTAAGAGTTATAATATTTTCAAAAAGCTCAGGTTCATTTCTAATAATCTGACCTAAGTGCAAAATTATCTCTTGAGTTAAGGCACTTTCACCTATATTATTTCCACAAAACTGATTAATTTTTTGAATAATTGTAAGAGAATCTGTTGGTTTTTTAAGTATTGAATCATCTGTATAAGACCTACCAACAGCTAATCTTTTTTGTCTAATAACTATTTCTAATAAACTATCCTCAACTCTATTACTAATTACTCCAAACTTTTGAGAAAGTTCTCTAATTTTTGCCCAGTTATGGGTTTTTGTAGCTTCAAAATACTCATTTTTTAGTTCATCATTATCATCATTATTTTCAAATCTTTCACCCATATTATCAAACTCAAAATCATGAAGTTCATCAATTTTTTCAACACTTACAGTTGATAATAGTTGCTCTAACGGTGCTGTTTTTATATTTACAAACTCATCTTGTGAATATTTTAAATCCCTTAAAAAAGATAAAAGTGTCTCTTTATCTTTATCCTCAAGCATATCTTCCCTTACTAAAAAAGGCATAATAGGTTGCCCTGGAACTTCCCAATATTTTGATATAAACTTTAATGAAGACATAAATTGTTCCACTAAAAGTACATTATCATAAGAGAAGTAAAACTCTTTTGGATTGAAATAATAGGATAAAAATAGTACTTTTTGATTATCTAAAATATGTAGTTTTGCTGTTGTTATTGACCTTGGAGTCCACATTGGTCTACCTGTTAATTTTAACTTACTATTTTGACCTAATCTTGTATGTACATCTGCTAAAGTTTGAGCATGTAAAACCCTAATTGGTTTAACTTCCTCAATTGTTTGAGAAAAGAAACCAAAGCTTAATAGACTCTCTTTAACTTTTTCATTTTCACTTAAAATACATACCATAGGATAACTCTCTTTTTTTATCCCTACCCTATTTCTTCTATTTAATGGGTCTATATCACTTGGTGTTAAAAGTCCATCAAGTAGCATCTCACTTAGCATATACAAACTTTGAGCCCATACTAAAGGTACATTTTCATTTGGCACTCTTTTTTGACTTTTTGGATTTAGTTTTTCATCATGAATTAACTCTTCAGGTACAAAATAAAGCTCTGGAATAAGTTTTTCCCCATCTTGCTCTACAAAAACTTTTTCAAGTTTTTTCATCCAATATAGTGTTTCATTCTTATCATTTTTCATAATTGAATCAAGTAACAAATATGTAAAAAATAGTGGCCATTCACACTCAATATTCTCAAATTTCTTTAACTCAGAATACTCATAGTGTAATCTTGTACTATCCTCTAAAACAGTTTGATGACCATCTAGTAAAAATCTTTTACAACCATATTTTCCCTCAAGTTTATTTATAATCTTATCTTTGGTTTTTTTAACCACATCACTATCATCAACAGCATAAGCTGGATAACCAATAATACTTAAAAGTGCTGCATCAGTCTCTTTTGAAATAGATTCTCTAGGTAAAAGTGAATTTAAAGTAAATCTAGACCTTGCAATATCACTTGAAACCACATGAATAACAGCCTCATTTGATGTAACATTTCCAAAAAGATTAAAGCCATTTAAAGCTTCAAGTGCTGCTTTTGCCATACCAACAGAGCTACAGTTTACCTCTGTACTTCCTTTATTTATCTTATGACCTCTCTCCCAAAGACCAAAATCAGGAGTACAATAGGTTTTGCTAATATAATGAACTAAATTTTGAATAAAATTAACCTCATCAACTGTAAATATTATTTTAAGTCCTGAAGCTATCATTTGTGCTAACATCAAAAGATAAATAGATGTGGCATCTAATTGTAAATGTCCCCACTCATCATCACCTACTACAGGAGAACCTGTATTTGTATTATATTTAGCATGTAAAGAGTCAATTGGATTTAATGTATATTTAAATTTTTCAACTTTTGATGCTTGTCCCATCATTGATATTAGTAAACCTCTCATTAGTTTTACTACACTTTGAGATAATAAATAAGTTCTATGATGTTCAGGTAAGAACTTTTTATAACTTTGAGATAATCCCCAAACAGATAAAATACTATAAACATTATCTCTAACCCAAGCATCTGTGTAATCTCCATGGGCTGTAATTGCAGTACTAGCTGGTAAAAGTCCTGTAATTGAGTCTTGTCTTGATAATATAATTTTGTCTATACTTTTAAAATGTTTATCTAATAAATTACTAATTTGAGTAATGTTCATAATTCTGCCTTCAATTTATTGTGTGATTATACGTAAATTCTATTAAAAAATATATTTTATTATAATTTATTACTAAAATGAAACAGAAATTGCATATAATTTAATCAATGATTTCACAAAGGAGCTAATATATGATTTTACCTACTGATGATCGATTTAAAATGGTTGAGAAATGCATGAAAAAATTGAATTATGAAAAGAGTGCATTAATAGAAACCCTGCACAAAGCCCAAGAGACTTTTGGATATTTGGATAAAGATACACTTAAATATATTGCAAAAAGATTAAAACTTCCACTTTCCAAAGTTCATGGAGTGGTTACTTTTTATCATTTTTTTAGACTAAAACCAAAGGGTAAGCACACTGTTGTTGTATGTACAGGTACAGCTTGCTATATAAAAGGTGCTGATAAAATATTAAAAAGTTTAGAAGATAGATTTAATATAAAGTGCGGAGAAACAACTAAAGATAATCTTTTGACTATTTTTAGTGCTAGATGTGTTGGTTCTTGTTCTTTAGCACCAATTGTAATATATGATGACAAATCTGTAGGAAATCTTACTCTTGAGGCGTCTGAATCAAAAATTGAGGAGTTATTAGTATGATTAAGTCACTAGAAGAGCTTCAAGCACTAGCAGATAAAAAAAGAGATTTAGATAAAAATGCCCATGAAGAGTTAAGAGTTTGTATTGGAAGTAGTTGTGCTTCTTTAAACTCAAATGAACTTTTAAAAAACTTATCAAAAGCTGTTAAAGATGCTAGTTTAGATAAAAAATGTAGAGTTAAAGGTGTTGGTTGTAATGGTTTATGTTCAGAAGCTATAATGGTAGCACACCACCATAAAGTAGGAGATAGAACATCAATTTATAGCAAAATACAAGAAGATGAAATACCAAAATTTATAGAGACTTTAGAGAGTAAATCTCCAATAAAAGATAAAAAATGTGATATGAGTCAAGCATTTTTTACAAAACAGAAAAAAATTGTTTTAGAAAATGCAGGAATAATCGACCCAAATGATATTGAAGATTATATAGCCCATGATGGATATTTAGCCCTATTTACACTTTTAGAAGAATCAAGCCCAAAAGATGTAATTGAAGAGATTAAAAATAGTGGTCTTCGAGGTCGTGGTGGTGGAGGTTATCCAACTGGATTAAAATGGGAAACAGTAAGCAAAGTAGAAAGTTCTCAAAAATATATTGTTTGTAATGGAGATGAGGGAGACCCAGGTGCTTTTATGGATAGAGCATTAATGGAAGCTGACCCACACAAAATATTAGAGGGTATGGCAATAGCTGGTTATGCTTGTGGTGCTAGTAAAGGTTATATTTATGTAAGAGCTGAATATCCCGTTGCCGTTGAAAAACTTGAAAAAGCTATTAAACAAGCAAAACTAAAGGGTATTTTAGGTGAAAAAATTGCTGATACAGGATTTAACTTTGATATTGAAGTAAGACTTGGTGGTGGAGCTTATGTTTGTGGAGAGGCTACAGCTTTAATTGCTTCAATTGAAGGAAATAGAGGAAACCCTAGACAAAAACCACCACATCTTAGTGATTATGGATTATGGGGGAACCCAACTATTTTAAATAATGTGGAGACTTTTGCAAATATAGCTTCCATTATTAGAAATGGAAGTGAATGGTTTAAAGCAATTGGAACTGAAAACTCAACAGGTACAAAAGTATTTGCACTAACAGGACACATTTCAAATACAGGTTTAGTTGAAGTTCCTATGGGAATTACACTAAAAGAGTTAATATATGAAATTGGTGGTGGTCCAACAGAGGGTAAATCTTTAAAAGCTATTCAAACAGGAGGTCCAAGTGGTGGTTGTATTCCACAAAATCTTCTTGATATAAAAATAGATTATGAATCACTAAAAGAGATTGGTTCTATCATGGGAAGTGGTGGAGTTATTGTTATGGATGAAACATCAAATATGGTTGAAGTTGCTAGATTTTTTATGGATTTTTCAAAAAGTGAATCATGTGGTAAATGTGTTCCTTGTAGAGTTGGAACAGTTGAATTAACTACTCTTTTAGATAAATTTATAAATAAAGAGGCAAAAAAGAGTGATTTTGAACTTCTTAAAAATCTATGTGAAGTTGTACAAAACACCTCTTTGTGTGGACTTGGTCAAACAGCCCCAAATCCAGTTTTAAGTACGATTAAGTATTTTGAAAATGAGTATTTAGAAGGTATTACAAATGATTAAAAATAGAGCTAGAGTAAAAACATTCAAAATTGATGATATTCCTGTTAGTGGAAAATCTGATTCAACTATTTTAGAAGTTGCAAATGAACATAATATAACTATTCCAACTTTATGTTATTTAGAGGGTCTTTCATGTGTTGGAGCTTGTAGAATGTGTTTGGTTCAAGTTAAAGGAAGTAATAAACTAATTCCAGCATGTACCTCAAAAATAAAAGAGGATATGGAAGTTTATACAAACACAAGCCAACTTCAAAACCATAGAAAAATGATTTTATCTATGATTTTTGCTGAAAGAACACATACTTGTAGTGTTTGTGTATCAAATGGTCATTGTGAACTTCAAAACCAAGCAATTGAGCAAAAATTAGAACATAGTCATGTTCCATATATTCATAAATATTTTGAGATTGATGCTTCTCACAAAGATTATGTTTATGATCCAAATCGATGTATTTTATGCACAAGATGTGTGAGAGTTTGTGATGAAGTTGAGGGTGCATCTGTTTTAAGTGTAGCAAATAGAGGTATTGATTCAAAGATTATACATGATTTAGATGAACCGTGGAGTGAGAGTGAAAACTGTACTTCTTGCGGAAAATGTGTACAAGTTTGTCCTACAGGAGCACTATTTGAAAAAGGAATAAGTAGTAGTGAAATGCTCAAGAAAAAAAGTATTGTAACTAACTTAATTCAATTAAGGAAAGATAGATGAGTAAATTAAAAGTAGCAACAATATGGTTAGATGGCTGTTCAGGTTGTCATATGTCATTTTTAGATATGGATGAAAGAATAGTTGAATTATCACAATTTATAGATATTTTATACTCTCCTTATGTTGACCAAAAAGAGTTTCCACAAGATATTGATTTAACAATTGTTGAGGGTGCTATTAGCTCTGACCATGATTTAAAAATGATAAAAGATATTAGAAAAAAATCTAAAAAAATTTTGGCTCTTGGTGATTGTGCAATTACAGGAAATATTTCAGCTATTAAAAATCTTTGTGGAACAAAAGCAACACTTGAAAAGGGTTATTTTGAATTAGCTGATATAAATAAAGAGAATAGATATCCATCAAAAATAGTACCAAAACTTTTAGATAAAGTTATTCCATTAAATGAAGCTGTTGATATTGATTACTTTTTACCAGGTTGTCCAACTCCTCCTGATGCTATTTATGCTGTATTAATGGGCTTAATAAATGGCGTTGAAGTTGATATTAGTAAATATACAAGATTCGGATTATAAGGAAAACTATGAAACAAACAATTACTATTGACCCAGTTACAAGAATAGAGGGTCATGCAAAAATAACTATTGATTTAGATGATAATTCAAATGTTGAAGATGCAAGAATACATGTTACACAATATAGAGGTTTTGAGAAAATGTGTGAGGGAAGACCTTATACAGAGATGCCCTCACTTACAGCTAGAACATGTGGGATTTGCCCTGTTAGCCATGTGGTTGCCTCATCAAAAGCTTGTGATAGTTTATTAGCAATTAGACCACCAAAAGCAGCTAGAAATATTAGAAGAATTGTTAATTTAGCTCAAATAATACAATCCCATGCCCTAAATTTTTATCACCTAAGCGCCCCTGATTTTCTTTATGGTTTTGATGCAAAACCTGAAGATAGAAATATATTTAAAATGATGCAAACAAATCCTGAAATGGCAAAAGAGGGAATAAACCTAAGAGCCTTTGGACAAAAAATTATTGAAAAATTAGCAGGAAAAAGAATTCATCCTGAATGGATTGTTCCAGGTGGAGTTGAAAAACCTTTATCAAAAGAGAGTAAAGACGAAATCCTAAATGAGATTCCTAAAGCCTTAGAAATAGCCCAAAGTGCTTTAAGTTTTTTTACAAAAAATTTATCTAAATTTGAAAAAGAGATTAAATATTTTGCTTCATTTGAAACACTTTTTATGAGTATCGTAAATAAAAAAGGTGGATTAGAACATTATGATGGAACACTTAAATTTATAGATTCAAATGGAAATGTATTAGATGAAAATATTGAAGCAAAAGATTATAAAAAATATATTGGTGAAGCAGTTGAAGATGATAGTTTTTTAAAATCACCCTACTATAAACCATATGGATATGAAAAAGGAATGTATAGAGTTGGAGCATTGGCTAGATTAAATATAGCTAATAATTGTGGTACATATTTAGCCTCAAAAGAGTTTGAAAAATTTAAAAATATTAATAATGGAAAACCTATTTTAGGCTCTTTTTATTATCATTATGCAAGATTAATTGAGATAATTTATGCAATTGAGAGAATTGAGGAGCTTTTAAATGAAGAAGAGACTCTAAATGAAAATACAAAAGCCCATGCAAATATAAATAGATTTCAAGGTGTTGGTTGTTCTGAAGCTCCAAGAGGAACTCTATTTCATGATTATCAAGTAACAAAAAATGGAATAATAACAGGTATTAATCTAATTATTGCAACAGGAAATAATAATCTAGCTATGAATGCAGGAGTAAAACAAGTTGCACAAAACTTTGTTGATGGTAAAAATATTAAAGATGGAGATTTAAATAGAGTAGA
Organism: Arcobacter sp.; assembly: GCA_965662175.1. GTDB lineage: Bacteria > Campylobacterota > Campylobacteria > Campylobacterales > Arcobacteraceae > Arcobacter. The sequence goes on from CBFIGT010000089.1 coordinate 8,111, forward strand.
AGCCGTTATTAGATGTTTTGACCCATGTTTAAGCTGTTCAACTCATGCTATGGGTGTTGTTAGTTCAACTATAGATATTAGAGATTCTAAGAAAAATCTAATAAAATCAATACAAAGAAACTAAAAAATGACTACAATAGTTGGTTTTGGAAATAGTCTAAGAGGTGATGATTCCTTTGGAATTGATTGCATTAAAGCTTTAAAAAAAGAGATTAAATCAAATAAAGTAAATCTTTTTACCAAACAGCAACTATTGCCTGAACTCTGTTTAGATTTATTGGATTCTAAAAAAATAGTTTTTATAGATGCATCTTATGATGAGGAGAAAGATTACATTTTAGCTTGTAAACTCAAACAACAAACAATAAATGCACTAACACACCATATCTCTCCTCACACAATTATTTATACTATGAAAAACCTATTTTATAAAGAGTTTGAGTATGAGATTTATTCTATGTATTGTAATAGTTTTGATAAGATTAAAGATGAAAAAAAATATAAAGAGTGTGTAGAGAGTGTAGTTAGTTTTTTAAAAACTAACTACTAAAATTACTTAGAAAAAGAGGCTTCAACTATCTCGATTTCATCTAAAGAACCAAAATAAATTGGAGTTTTTTGTTCAACTGAAACACTTGTCATATCAAGGATTCTTCCCTTTTGGCTAATAGCTCTACCACCTGCAAGTTCAATAATAAAGGCAATAGGAAAGGCTTCAAATATAACATCTAAAATTCCATTTGGATTAGAAGTTGTTGCAGGTGAAGTGTAAACACCACCTTTTTTAAACAAGATTTGATGAGTATCTAAAGCTAATGAATCACTAAATCTTAATCTATAACCATCCTCAAAAAAACCATCAACTAATGCTTTATGAGAAGGTGTCCACTCATTTACTATTCCAGCAGTTGAGTTTATCTTACCTTTTTTATTAAGTGTTAATGGATCTTGTTCTATAAACTCTCCATCTTCAAAAGAGAAATAGATAACACCCTCAGTTTTTGAAGCAAAAACAACTTGAAAAGTTGGACCATAAGTTATATACATTGCAGCTTTTAAGTGAAATGCATCCATTTGTTGCTCATAAATTCCAAAAATTGTTCCTAAAGAGAAATCAACATCCAATAAATCTAAACTATCAATAGCAACATAAGAGACTCTATATTTACCATTTTCATTTATTGTTTTATACTCTTTATTATCTTTCCCAATAAAACCATGCACTGATTTTACTCTTTTGAATTCTCTCTCAATTATTTTTGAACAATACTCATTTACGCTTTTATGCATTTGTTCATCTGATAAATTATTATCAATAAATCTTTCACAATCAATAAATACATTTTTTTCAATATCTTCTGCAATATTTGTAATTGCATTAAAAAGTGCTATCATAAACTAAACCTTAACTATCTAAAAAAATTCTAAAATCACAAAAATCAAAAATAGAGTTTTTATTTTCACAATACTCTAACTTTTGAAAATCAATTTTGTTGTTATTTATCATAGCAAGAAAATCATTAAAGTTTGATATATGCTCTTTTGTTCTATGAACAGAATACTCAGTTGCTGTTGCTGTTGTCATTAAAAATGCCCAGTCACTACTTT
>CBFIGT010000090.1:0-9661 GCA_965662175.1 Arcobacter sp.
TAAGATGAAACGTAAATTTAGAATTACAACTACATCCAATCATACATTGCCTATTGAGCCAAATATTGTAAATAGAGATTTTTATAGTTCTTATTCAGATGAAACTTATCTAGGTGATATCACATATATTTCAACAAAACAAGGTTGGTGGTATTTAGCTGTTGTAATTGATGTATATTCAAGAAAAGTTGTAGGTTGGTCCATGGATGATTCTATGAGAACATCACTTGTAAATGATGCCTTAACTATGGCAATAAAACGAAGAAACCCAAATAAAGGATTAGTTTATCACACAGATAGAGGAAGTCAGTATGCTTCCTATGAACATAAAAGTTTACTCCAAAAATATGGAATAGTTCAAAGTATGAGTAGAAAAGGTAATTGTTGGGATAATGCAGTAGCAGAGAGTTTTTTTCATTCTTTAAAAACTGAATTAATTCATCATGAAACTTTTTATACAAAAGCTCAAGCAAATGAAAAAATATTTGAATATATAGAAATTTTCTATAATAGACAAAGGTTACATTCTTCAAATAGTTATATGTCACCAAGTGAGTTTGAAGAAAAAATGTTACGTTTAGAAATGACTGGCTAAATTAGAAATTTTGTGTCCTATAAAGTGTTGACAGATCAGCTTTTGCAGGTGTTATTAATTCGGACTTTTTACCTACAGATTTTTTTATTTGCTTACCATTCTTTCTATAAACAACATAATAAGATAAATTAGGTTTCCCATTGAATAAAGATTTTAATTCCTTGTAATACACTCCATCATATTTAGTGTTGAATAAAAAATCATTTGACATAAATTACTCCAAAAAAAGGTAACACATAACCATATAAAAATGAAACATAAAGGTAACAATTTATAAGTATTTATGAGTAATTGATTATAACAAAAAGTAATTAGTGAATCAATAGACATACCATGAAAAGGAACTTTTGGTAATGAAAAGTAGTGAAAAGGAATTTCATAAAAGTGGTGGCGCGGGGCAGAATCGAACTGCCGACACAAGGATTTTCAGTCCTTTGCTCTACCGACTGAGCTACCGAGCCACTAGTGGTGGTGAGGGAAGGATTTGAACCTTCGAAGCCGTAGGCGGCGGATTTACAATCCGCAGGATTTGACCACTCTCCAACCTCACCAGTTGTTTATGTTTTTCAAGGTCGTAATTTTATTGTAAACTATATTAAACTTTTATAAAAAAAATATCAAATTTCACAATTTCTTGTAGATTCTTTCCATATTTTTAGAAACTCTTCTCTTTTTAGTACTTTTGCACCTAAATCTATTTTGTATTGTAAACATGCATGACCTAAGTTCCAAAATTCATAACTGTTTTTTTCTAAATATTTTGATAAAAGTACTAATTGAAGTTTTCCATAGTTGTTATATTTTTTTGCACGATTAAAAAAACCTGTTAAACTTGTATATGTTTTTCCTATTTTGTAGCCTAATTCACCTGCAATTAGTTTATTTGTATTTGCTTCTAAAAGTTCAAACCCAAAAAGTTCAAAATTTTCATACTTATTAGAAGCTAGTTCTAAAAGCATATTTTCATATTTTTTATTTATCCAAGAGTCATCATGGTATTTATTTATTTCATCAATTATCTCTTTTATTTTAGAGGTTTTTTTAAATATAAACTCTTTTTTATTTAGTAGTTTATTTACTTTTTTACTGATATGTAGATTTTCAAAATTTAAAACTGCATATTCAAATTGCATTTCGGGAAGTAGGTATGTTTTTTTTGCACTTAAACTTGCACTTGTTGAGACAAAACCAGCAATTGCTAATTTTATATATAAAGATGGAGAGAAACTATCACAAACATAATAGTTTTCTTCCATATTTGGATAGATAAATTTTTCTAGAATTTCAGTATTAGAAACAATCTCTTCATCAATTAAGTAAATAGTAAAACCTTTTATCCACTACATTGATTATCATTAAAATTAGTACTTGTTGGAGTGAAGTTTTTTAGTTTAAACTCTATTTCAAAATAATCCTCAAACTCTTTGAACTCAAATAAAAAGTCATTTTCAATTTTTGGAAGAAGTCCTAGGGGAAGGGTATGATTAATCATTATTAATCTATAGTTCTCATTTTCCAAAGCTTTTAATCCAGCCATTGCATTTATCATAGGTTCAGGAGCTTGATAGCTTGAGGTATCAAAATAGAGATATGTTAAGCCATCTAAATTGTACTTGTAAAAAGGAACGCTTGCGTTTGCCAACTCTATTTGAGTAGAATTTTTAGGTATATTCATTTTGAATTAGAGTATTAAAACTTCTATAAAAGAAGTTTTAATACAGTTTGTTGGTTTATATTATTAGCTTGAGCTTGTCCAAATGCACCAACTTGAGCTAAAATATTTTGTTTACTGAAATTTGAAACTTCAGCTGCATAATCAATATTTGAAATTCCTGATAAAGCGGAGCTATTATTTACAACTTGAGCTGATAGGGTTGAAAAAGAGCTTTCAAGTTGACTAGCTGTTGAGCCTATATCACTTCTATAATCACTTAATTTAGTAATAGCATCATCTACTGTTTGTATGTATGAACTTGCTGTTTCTTGGCTAAAATCTGTTTCATTTAATAAAGAGTTTAAGTTTAAACCCTCTAAATTAGATTGAATTGGAGTTGAAGATAGATAATCCTCAGATGATGTTCCAACTTGAACTCCTAATCCTGAACTTTCACCACTATCTTCAAAGTTGGCTTGTAAAATAGTTTCACCATTATAGTTAGTACCCGAAGCAATATTATTAAACTGTGTTAATAAATCATTTATCTCATTTTTAATAATTGATCTTTGCTCATCATTTGTAGTATCAGTTGATGCTTGAAGTAGTTTTTCTTTTACATTATCAAGAATAGTTGATTGTTCACTTAATGCACTATCTCCTAAACTTAAATAAGATAAAGCACTGTTTACATTTTCAACACTTTGAGTTAAGCCACTTTCGTTTGCTTTAAAAAGCTCAGATATTGCCAATAGGGCAGGATCATCGGCTGCTTTTGTTAACTCTTTTGTTGCAGCAATCTTTTCTAATGGGGAAGTTTGATTTGTACCTTGAAGTTCATATGGGGGATTTAGATAATTAGTATAATCTTGAATATTCATAATAAACTCCTCTTGTTTTTATTTATTTTACTCTTAGTAAATTTAAAGAAACTTTAAGTAAAAAAATTAAAAATTATTTATTTTTATTTAGTTAACTATTTGTTAACTTTTTGTTGTTTCATAGTTAATGTATAAGGAGTATAATTTCTTCATAAGTAAAAGAGGGTATGCGAATTCTTTTTTGCTATTAGAATTTAATTCTCCAAAATAAAAATTTAAATCAGTAAAAAAGAGGCACTAAGGGTTAGGTGCCTTTTTTTATGCTAAATATTTTTCTAAAAAGATTTAAAAAGTATCCCAAAGAAAAGAGTATAACTAGTATCAAAATATAAGTGGGTATATTTTTTAATAAATAGTTATAAATAAACTCCATATTTCCCTTATATTCTGTTTTTCCCATTCGTAAAAGAAATCTTTTTGTACCAAGTTTAGATAAGGCTTTTAATCCATTTTCTCCATATTTAGAAGCAAATAAAATTGATGATTTTGAGTGATATTTCAATGAATCCAATAAACTTATTGAGTTTTTACCTGCTATTTTTACTAAAGAGCTTGTTTGATTTCCAAATTTTACTGATAGTTTTGAAGCCTTTGTTAGGGAAGAGAAATCTTTTGTTTTTGAGATTATATCAACTGTTTGTGCTATATTATTCTCTTTTTTTATTAAACTAATATTATCTAAAAATTTTGAAATAGGTTTTATACTTTTTGTCTCTTTTATAATAGGAAGTGAGTCATTTAGGTATTTTACAATCCAATTTGGCATTTTATTAGAGCGTCTTGCTATTTTTAAACTACTAATTCCTACTTTTGCAGGAGCTGTAGCTTCCATAGTTGCATAAGTTGTGGCACTTGCAATAACTCCAATAGCTGAAAGAGCTATTATTACATCATCTGTATCTTCATTATTTGAGTATTTTATTGCTTGAACTGTTAAGTCTCTTAAATCTCCAAAAAGAAAAAAGTCACTAATTATAGCGCTTGTATTTCCAATAGCTTCATCACTAATTCCATTTATTAATCCCTCAACTAATTTTGAAGCTTGATATGATAGATTTTCTCTTTTGTTTTTTATCTCTTTTAGTAATTCTTGGGCCTCTTTATCATTTGATACATAATCAAACTGAAAAAAGTATTCTAAATACTCATTGGCTTGTGCGTATTTCTCTTCTTTGATTAACTCTTTTGTTTTAGGTATTGGATTAATCTTAGCTAATCCTCTAATATCATAAATTGAACGTTCAAATAAAACTCTACATGAAAGGAAAAGTATGATTATTATAATAAGTCTTAAAAGGATTTTCATAAAGAAGTTTACCTATGTTTTTTAGATATGATAACAAAAATAGTTTAAATGGGAATTTATGAAAAGAGTATTTATACAAGATTATGAAAAAATAGATTTTAAGTTTTATCAAAATATTGATGATTTTATAGTAGTTGAAGAGCCAATTAGATTTACAAATAAGGGTAATTTTATAATATTAAAAGTTCAAAAACAGCAGTTAGGAACTTGGGATTTAATAGATACAGTTGCTAGAAACTTAAATATATATGACAATGAAATAGGTTATGCAGGACTAAAAGATAAAAATGCAACAACCACACAATATATCTCTATTCCTAGAAAATATGCAAAAGATTTAAAAAATTTTAGACATCCAAAAGTTAAGATTTTAGAGACATATTTACATAGTACAAAACTAAATATCGGTGATTTAATAGGAAACTCCTTTGAGATTAATTTACATGAAGTTGATGTGAAAGATGTGGGTGTTATTGAAAAAAGAGCCCATGAAATTTCAAAAATTGGAATGCCAAACTTTTTTGGTTACCAAAGATTTGGAAAAGATGTAAAAGAGAATCTTGAAAAAGCAAATAAGATTATTTATGGGGATTTAAAAATAAGAGATAGAAAATTAGAAAAGATGCTAATTTCAGCTTATCAAAGTGATTTTTTTAACAGATGGCTTGCTAAAAGAGTAGAAATCTCAAAAGATAGTTTTAAACTTTTAGGAGGGGATGTTATGCACTCTTTGGTGGATGAAAAGTTTTTTACACCAAATAAAATAAATGAAAATATCACAAGAGATTTTGAGTCAAAAAAAATAGTACCTACAGGTTTATTATGTGGTAGGGATGTTTTTCGAGCTAGAAATGAAGCTAGAGAGATTGAAGAGCAGTTTGATGATACTTATATTCAAGAAAAGGGTTTAAGAAGAGATGCTATAGTTTTTCCTAAAGATATTTTTGTAAATTATAATTTAGCTGAAAAAAAATGTAAAATTAAGTTTACCCTACCAAAAGCCTCTTATGCAACAGTTTTAATAGAAAATATAGCAAATAGGAATTTAAGAGTTTAGTAAAATTGGTAGTTCTATTTTAACTCTTACTCCAAAATAGTATTTTCCTTTATACTCAAAATTTATGTTTTGGATTGATATTTGGCCATTAAAGTGTTTTGTGATTATTTGTTCACACATATATAATCCAATTCCTGTACCCTGACTTTTATGTTTAGTGGTGAAATATGGTTCAAATACTTTGCTAATTTTATCCTCTTCTATTCCCCCACCATTATCTGTAATACAAAGAAGTGCATTATCGTTTACTTTTGTTAGTTCGATTTTTATTAGCTTATATTCCAGCTCTTTTTCATCTAAAACATATTTTGAATTATTTAAAATATTTAATAAAACCTGTAGTATCTCATTTTTAAAACCTACAATTTTTATATCATCACAGTGTAGTTCTAATTCTATTGCTCTATTTCTTATATTTGATAGTTTTATTGCATCATTTATTGTTTCAAGAAGTTTGAACTCCTCTTTGTTTTTACTTTGTTTGAAAAAATCTCTAAAGTCATCAATTGTATGTGATAAGTAGTTTGAGGATTTTATTATTAAATCAAGAGCTTCAAATAAAAACTCATCATCTAACTCATCAAACTCTTTTTTTATTTTTGTACCACTTGCTGCTGTTGAGATTATAGATAAAGGTTGTCTCCATTGGTGAGCGATATTTTCTAACATTTCACCCATTGATGCCATTTTTGCTTGTTGATAAAAGAGTTGTTCTTTATTTTTTAACTCTTTTCTTGCCTCAAGTTCTGCTGTAATATCTCTAATAATAGAGTAGATATAGATTTTGTTATCTATTTCAATAGGAGAAGCATAAATCTCCACATCTCTTATCTCTCCTGATGACAATTTATGTTTTAAGTGGAAAATATTTTGCTTTGCATTTAATACTTTTTCTACGGTAGAATCTTGTTCTTCAGTATCTAAGTTATTTATATCACTTGTACTTAGCTTTAAAAAATTCTCTTTTGTATAGCCATAAAATGTAAGTGCTGATTCATTTGCATCCATAATATTTTTATTAATAGGGTCTATTATAAGTTTTATTGCTTTAGACTCTTCAAAAATTTGCGTATATCTTTTTGTTAGTTCATTAAGTTCTTGGGTTCTTTTTTTTATATTCTCTTCAAGTAAATTTGTATATTTAGTTTTATTATAAAAATATAATAGGCTTATAAAACTAGCTAAAATCACTAATATTAAGATACCAATTAGTTTTATGAAATTTTCAAACTCTATAATATCTTTTAAATCAATAGCATTGATATTTTTAAAAACTAAAAAATATCCTAGCTTTTCACCCTCAATATCTTTTAATAGATAGTTTGTAATAAAAAAACCATCTTCAATAAGATAATCTTTAATATTAATATATTTTTCAACATCTTTACTTATTAATTTTTTTAAATCACTATTTGCATTGTAATTAGCTACATAATAATCATCTATAAAACTATTTGTAAAAGGTTTTTTTATCTGTTCTTTGTACTTTTTATCAGCTAAAACAACTAACTCTACCTTCTCTTTTTTAAACTCTTCAGCTATAGAATTCATTTTGGTTATAATCTCAATAAAGCCTAAAAACTCTTTTTTATCATAAATTGGAATAATATTTTTAAAAGTCATATCAAATATTCCCACACTTATAAGAGAGTATATTTTAGGATTTTCAAATAATATAGGAAGCTCTTTTCTAATATTTACTACATTATCATCTTTTTTTAAAGACCAACTTCTATATTTACTAAAACCTTTATTATCAATTACATGAATCCAAACATTTTTGTATATACTGAACTCTTTTATTTTTGAAGAGACCTCTTTAAAATCACTTGTAAGTGTTTTATTATATTTTAAAAAATCCTTTAAATCTCGACTTTCACTCAAAGCTATTGCAATATTCATAGTAGAGATTGATTTATTTTCAATAGCATTTTGAATTTGATTTTTTAGATTATCTGAGCTTAGTTTGTATTTATTGATTTTTAGTGTTTCAACCTCTTTTGTTAAGATTATATCAACCATAAAAAAAGCCATGATTGATAAAAAAATTATAATAAGTAAATATTTAAATTTAACAAAAGAGTGCATTTTTAGAAGCCACTATTGAATACAGCAAAATAATTAATTATTTCACCTTTTTCATTTTTGAGTGTAGAAACTCTTAGGTTTTCTAAATAAGTAGAGCCATCTTTTCTTTTATTTATTAAAGAGCCTTCCCATTTTCCATTTTTTACTATCTCTTTCCACATATTTTCATAAAACTCTTTTGATTGCTCACTTGAACTTAAAATATTTGGATTTTTATTAAAAACCTCTTCTTTTGTATATCCTGTAATTTCAGTAAATGCTTTATTTACCAAAATCATTTTATTATCTTTATCGGAGATTAAAATTCCCTCTAAGCTTTGGTCAAAGATTCTTAGGGCAATTTCAATTTTTTGATGGGCATCATTTTTTTGAGATATTTCATTTTGTAAGTTTTCATTTAGGTTTATTAAGGCACTTTCCAAAATAGTAATTTCATCTTTATTCTCTTCTTGTGAAGTTTTAGTAGATTTATTTTTATTACTTATCTTATCTGTTAATTTTTCTAAAGGTGAAATGATTTTATTTAATAATATAATTCCTAAAATAGTTCCTAAAACTCCAATAATCAAGCTAATTAATAAGATATTATTTGAGATTTCATTTGCTTTTTCATAAGCATTATCTAAAGATTGTCTAACAATAACTCTCCAACCAAAACCTTTGTATTCATCAAATCCATTACTTATTGTTTGAGCAGTTAAATAATTATTATCTTTACTCCAATTAACAGTTTTATATGCAATTTCATCTTCTTTGAAAGAGTTAGAAAAATTTATAGAGATATCTTTGATATCTTTTCTTTCTGTATTTTCAGGTCCAACTAAAATAAGTCCATCTTTTGATAATAAAAATATATCAACACTATTCTCTTTTTGGACAGTTCTAATTACATCACGAGTCCATTGCCACATTAAGTGAGTACATAAAACTCCTAAGGTTTTTCCCTTTTCATTTTTTACAGGAAATGCAACATCAGTAAAATATATAGCTTCGCCACTATTATTTGGAAGAAGTCTTGCTAGAAGTAGGGCATCATGAACATCACCTATATAAGCTCCTTTTGCTCCACCTGGTAACCAAGGTCTTGCTGTTACATTTTTCCCCTCTAAGTATCCATTTGTTCCAGCTTCTACAGTCCCATCAAGGTGTGCATATCCTATCCATTCGTGATGATTATGTTTTCCTTTAATTTTTTCTAAAAAATCTCTTTTCTCTTCTTTTGTACTATTTTCATCAATCAAAGGTTTGAGTTTTGAAGCAAACTCTATCTCTTTATATCTTTCTAACATCTCTCTATCTAAAATATCTGCTACTCTTTTAGATAGTTTTAATAAAGACTCTCCTGAGTTTTTCTCTAATTGTTTGCTAGAGATATTATTTGCATAGTTTCCAACTCCTAATGCAATAATAAAAGATAAAATACCTATTAAAATAGATATTTTCAAGCTTAGTTTCATAATTCTTCCTTATTTAATGTTATTGTAAAAAGAGCACCTTTGTACTCTTTAAATTTGTAAGTAAACTTTCTATTTGTGGCTTTTAGTGTTCCTTGAAAACTATTTGTAATTAGTTCATGTGCTGTATATAAAGCTACACCTGTACCTTGACTTTTATGTTTTGTTGTAAAATATGGCTCAAAGATTTTTGAGATTTTATCTTTTGGAATTCCTCCACCTGAATCTTGAATTTCAATAATAATAGTATTTGATTTTATGTTTGTACTTACAATAATAATTCCATCTTTTTTTATAACATCAATTGCATTTTTGATTAAGATAATTAAAACTTGTTTTAATTCATCAGGATATGAAATAAGTTCACAATCTCCAATGTTTTTTATTATTTTTATATGATTTTTATTTGTATCATCATTAAAAATAGTAATTGCATTATTTATAATATTTGCTAAACTAAATGGAGATTTCTTTTTGTCATTTCTATTTAAGTTTCTAAAGTCTTCAATTGTTTTTGATAAAAGTTCACTTTGCTCTACTATTACAGACATAGATTTTTCAAGAAATTCATCATCTAAAATACCAAACTCATGCTGTATTTTAACTCCACTTGCACTTGTAGATAT
>CBFIGT010000091.1:0-9592 GCA_965662175.1 Arcobacter sp.
CAACAAAGGCTGCTTTGAACTCTTGGGATGAACATAAAAAGTTAACACAAGAATTAAATAAATTAAATGAGATGTTAAAACAACAACTTAAAGGTCAAAAAGAAAAACTTTTTATTATTAGAAAACAATATTTACAAGGTAATGCTATTTATAGAGATTATGCTGATGCTTTAAATAGAGTTAGTACAGTTAGTGTTGAATTAATTAATAATATTATTACAATGGAAAAACAAAAACTTGTTGGTAACTATTTATTAGGTAAGAAAATATATAATGTCGAGAATTAGAGTTGTTTTAACGTGTGAGGGTACTTACCCTTATGCGACAGGTGGAGTTAGTACTTGGGCCGATATTTTAGTAAATGAGTTAAAAAATATTGACTTTACACTATTGCCTATTATGATGCATCCATATGTTAAATTAAAATTTGAACTACCTCCAAATGTTACAAATATTATTACAGTACCTCTATGGGGATCTGAAGAGCCTACTGAGTATATTAGAGATATCGACTTCTCAGATATATATCAAGCAAAATTAAAAACTAGAGCTTCAAAAACTGTAGAAAAATTTATTCCTATTCTTGATACTTTGTTAGCACATATTTTCAAAAAAGAAGATAATATAGAGAAGTTAGGCTACAAACTATTAGAGTTTCATGAGTTCTTTCAAGAGTATGATTATTATGAAACATTTAGACATGAGAGTATTTGGGAAAGTTATAAAGCATTTGTTCTTAACAATTTTAAGGATAGTAAACATCAAGATTTACCAAGTATGTTTGACTTGGTTGAGGGACTAAGATTTTTATACAGATTTTTTATTTCTATTCTTCCAAGTGTTCCTAATTATGAGATTTATCACTCATCAGGTGCTGCATTTTGTGGCTTGCCATGTATTATTGCCAAATTAAAATATGGTTCAAAGTTTTTATTAACTGAACATGGTATTTATTTACGAGAACAATATTTATATGCATCAAGAGAACAAATGCCTGTACAAACCAAGGCTTTTTTGATGGGAATGATTGAAACTGTAGTAAAATTAAATTATCATTTTGCAGATGTAATTGCTCCTGTTTGTAATTATAATAAAAGATGGGAATTACGGCATACTGCTGAAGCATCAAAAATACAAACAATATATAATGGGATTGACACTGATGTTTTCAAAAATCTAAATTTTGAAAAAAATAGTAGGCCAACTGCTGTAATGGTTGCTAGAATTGACCAATTAAAAGATATTGAAACTTATATAAGATGTGCAAAAGAAGTTTCGACAAAAATACCAGATGTACTTTTTAAGCTTTATGGTCCAAAAATAGAAGAAGCTTATTTTAAAAAATGTGAAGCTTTAGTTAAAGAATTAAGCATATCTAAAAATTTCGAATTTTCTGGTTCTACAAATAATCCTGCAGAAGCATATAATGAAGGTGATGTTGTACTGTTGACAAGTATTTCTGAAGCTTTCCCCTTTGTTGTTATTGAAGCAATGGCTTGTGAAAAAGTAGTTGTTTCTTCAGATGTGGGAGGTACAAAAGAGGTACTTGAAGGATTTGGATATATTGTTAAACCCAAAGATGTAGAAGGTTTTTCAAAAGCAGTTATTGAAGTTTTAAATGATAGAGAAATGGCAATAGAAAGAGGTATAGAGGCAAGAAATTCAATTTTAAATGGATTTATGATTGAAGATATGGTTGATAACTATAGTAATTTGTATAAAAGGTTATATAGTGGAAGTTGAAGAAAATAGTAATCCTTTAAAAATTGAAGAAAATAGAGAACGCTTAATAAAACTGCTATCTAAAATTACAAAAGATAGAGGAAAACCATCAAATTCATGGGAAATGACTGCTTTATTAGAAATATATGGTCTTAGAGATATTGATGCAGAAAAAGAGTATGGATATGAAGACTTATTTGATATGGGAGATGATATATTTAAGTTGGTTGATACATATGAATATCCACAAAAAGTTGCTAATTTCGAACCTAATCCAAATAAAATAAAAAGAATTGTTTATCATTATATTGAAGGTTTAGCTTTTGCAATGCCAATGATTGTTCAAATTATGTTTACACTTGTGCTTGGATATGCAATTTGGTCAAGTTTAGATTATGATTTAGAAATAGCTACTGTTATTGCTGTTGGAACATTTGTTGCCTTAGTTGTTACAGGTCCAACTGCACAAGCAATAGGAAGAAAAGGTCTGTATTACATAAAACTTGAAGAGTATGCACTTGCAAGTGCTTCAGTAAGACTCCTCTATTTCCTAGGAATTATAGGTATTTTTATTTTAGCAATTCTACTTTATTTAATTCAGTTGTTTTTTCATATATTTGTTGATTATTATTATTTAGTTATGATTATATTTTACATTTTACTTTCATTATTTTTTTTAAATGCATCTGTTTACTATATGCATGAAGAGCATGGAAGACTTCTATTACATGTAATATTTGGTATGATTTTAGTTTATATTTTTCATAGTATATTTAAAGTTGAATTACCTAATGCGCAGTTCTATACAATTTTAATATTAGATATAGAGATGACTTTATTGATATTTTGGAAGCTTAGAAAATTACGTAAAAGGTCTGAGTCCGCTGAGGGATATATGCTACCAAAAGCATCAATTATGTTTTATTCTTTGATTCCATTTTATGCTTATGGATTCTTATATTTCTTATTTCTTATTTTAGATAGGGTTGTTGCTTGGACTGTACCTGATTTAGCAAAACCATATTTTATTTGGTTTAATGTTGCCTATGAGCTTGGACTAGACTGGGCATTAATTGCACTTGTATTATTGATGGGATTTACAGAGGCTGGTATTTATGAGTTCATGTATATAATGAATAGTATTATTGCTAAATATAAATTTAATCAATCTAAAGAGTTTGCAAAAGAGATTAGTAGATTTATGAAAAAGTTTTTATTAATTTATTTTATATCTTCATTTTTTATTATGCTATTTGTTTATTTTTCAATAAAAATTGGAGTATTCTTTTTTGAAATTGAACAATTGAAGATTTTTTTGATTGAACCAACCCCCTTTGTTTTTTGGTTTGCAGCAATTGCCTATATTTTTTTAGTAGCAAGTTTATTAAATATTTTATTTTTGTTTGCTATGTCAAGACAAAAAACACCTGTTAAATATATTTTGTATTCAACAATAATAAATTTAATTATTGGTATAATCCTAAGTCGAATGATAAGTTATGAATATGCCGTATTTGGTTTATTGGCAGGAACAATAATATTATACTTTTCAACATATAATTATACAAGAAGAGCTATAAATAGACTTGACTATTTTTATTACTCAGCATTTTAAAGGAGAAAGATTATGCATAAATTGATTGGTGGTATTTTTACTATTTTGTTTTTTATATTTTTATCTGGATGTACAAATAAAAATATAAATATTAATCCAGAGATTGAAAAATCTTTGTTACAACCTGAAACAGTTGATATTTATGATATTGATATTAACAAATTAGTGGTTGGGAAAGAGGATTCTAGAGAACAAATTAAAAATTTCCCATTTGTATCTTTAAATCCAGTTTTAGATTATAGAGGTAAGTTTTCTGACCAATATTATGATTTAAAACCATATAAAATCAGAGCACAAAGAATTGATGAAGTTGATTTTTGGAAACTTCAAAATAATCCTTATATGATTGATTTTATATATGTTTTACCAATTTGGGTTGATAATTTTAAAAGAGTATCAAATGATTTATATCAAAACATCGGATACACTTACAACCTATCAGTTAAAGAGCAAGAGATTTTAAAATGGTGGGTAGAACAAGGTGGAGTTTTATGGCTAGAGAGTGGTATTTATACTACTTTATATGATTCATATAATAAATCAGGAGTTACAAGCTCATCTAAAGCTAAACAAGCATTAAGTAAAAAGAGTGCCAATTTAAACTTTATGGATAGAAATCTTCATGTAATTAAATATCAAGCTGAAAAAGTTGATTATATTAATTATAAAAAAAGAGAAATTGAGTTTAATACTGTATCAAATATTAATTGGTTAGAAGATATTAATAAGTTAAGAGTAGTTGTTGCAAATTATGCTGAGTTTTACTTTGTCCCTGATGGTGAAGTCTTATTAAAATCTGATGGAGGAATTCCTTTAGTTACTACTAATAAGTATGGGAAAGGATTAATTCTTTCTATGGTACCATTTGCATATAATGATACTAGATTTGATGGTGAACTTTTAAGATGGAAACTAATGGAGTATGCCTTAGATACAACTGTATTAAAAAAAGGTCTTTATGAAGATAAAGTTGAGATAGAAGATAAAATAGTAGTTGTAGAACCTATTGTTGAAGAAAAGCCTGTTAAACCTGTTGAAGTAAAAGCTATTGAAGAACCAGTAGTTGAAGAGCCAAAAGTTGAAGAGCCAAAAGAAAAATTTCAAATTATAGATATGAGAAATGTTACAGAAAAAGTAACAGAATATTGTGTTCAATTGTATTCAGATAGAAATGAGAGTAGATTTATGAAAACTCTATATAAATATGACCATGTAAAAGATATTAGAGGAGAAATCAGAGGTACTTACTTTACAATTAGAGCAGGGAGATATGCAACATATAGTGATGCACTAAAAGATGTTAATTATTATAGAGAATATTTTAGAGATGCATTTGCAAGAGAATGTATATATACAACATTAAAGTAGTTTAGATGGAAGATATAGATTACAATGTCATTAATGACGCCCTAGCAACTAACTCTTTAGGCTTATTAAAGGTTATTGTAGTCTCATATTTTATATTTTATTTAATTCCTAGCAAAATTTTTCCACAAATAGCTTGTAAAGATATTTTGGACAAAATTTTGTATAATTCTCTTTATTCTTTATCTTTCGCTATATTAGTTATTCCACAATTAGTATTTTTTAAATTATTTAATCTAGCAATTTATATACTTATTGTTATTGGTGTTAAACTTTTATTTATTAAATATTATGAAAAAAGAAATTTAATTGAGTATTTTGAAGAGATTAAAACAAGGTTTATGATTAAAGCCTTTAATCTATTTGATAATTTTGATACTGTAATTGATGATTCAAAGAAAAAAAATAAGAAAATAATAAAAGGTTATTTTTCAAAAATTACACCATATAAGTTTTTCTTGAGATTATTTTATTTTGCATTGTTTTCCTATGCAATTTTAAATATTGGATTTAGTGCTTTGGTTACTTTTGGTGATGCAACTCCTGATAATGCATACTTTGTTACTTGGGTTACTTTTCTAAAAGAGAATGAATTATGGTCAGATTTAAATACATTCGGTGCCGTAATGTATGGTGTAGCTATATTTGCTTTTAATTTATTTATATGGACAAATATAGATTCAATAATTTTATTTAAAGTTTATCCTATATTACTAATTGCTTTTTATTTCTTTGGAATTTATTATGTTTTATATAGACTTTTTGTTTCAAGATTTACTGCATTATTTGGTATTTTATTTTTAAGTTTAGTTTTTTATTCCCCTTTAAATCAATATTTTAGTGGTTTAGAGTATATGACAACAAACCCTGAAGTTAAAACATTTTTTGATATGTTTTCATTTTTTTATATTGAACCTACGGCTGAAAATTTGAAAATAGGAACAATGTACTCAAATATTCCATATAATAGGTTTTTTGCAGGTTTAGGGTATGAATTTTCATGTGCGATGTATTTGTTGAATCTTTATTTCTTTGCTAGAATGATTCAAACTAAATTAAATCATGATATATTAGTGTATTGTATGACACTTTTTATTGTTTTTTCATTTCATGGTGGGGGTGCACTTTTCTTATTACCTGCATCATTAATTATACTTTTTAATGCAGTTATATTTAGAAAAATCAATTGGAGTTTATTCAAAAGAGGTTTATTAGCCATAATAGTAACTACAATTCTTGGAAATCTCTGGATGCTAGCAATGTTTAAATATGGTATTTTAAGAGATGTTGGGGATGCCCTTCCTATTCTTGATGAATTACTTGGTACAAAAAAACAAGCTTTAATTGTAAAAGATACTGGAAAAGAAACTTTATATTTATTGATAATGGAACCTTTACAGTATTTAATGATTGCATTAACTCTTTTTATGTTACCAATTAGTTATTTAAGTAAAAGATCTAAGTTTATCTATAGTTCAATGATGTTGGCTGCAGTATCAACATTTATTGTCTTTTATCTTCCTCATTTTGGTGTTGGAAGACTTGTTGCTTATTCAAGAGGTTTGGAATATCTGCTAACTGCTGAAATCATCACTTTGACTTTTATTTTTTATTATTTTTTCAATAAACCATTAAAAGTGATTTTAAGAGCATATTATGCAAGAATTATGCTTGTAATATTTTTTATTGTTTTAATTGTAGGTGGAATAACTTTCCCGAAATGGTATAATACAAAAGGTTTACCTCCTTATGTAGCAACAACACTTTATCCTGAAAGTGTAAAGTCTATTGGTTATAGTGCTAGTGCTCAAACGTTATTGGATATTAATAAATTATATAGACCATTTTCTTGGACTGTTGTATCTTATGTACAAGAATATTCACGTTCTAAAGATAAGGGTTATCATACCAATGTTCAAGAATTAATCATGAAGTATGATCCACGTAGTAAATATTTAGAAATACCAACTGATTATATATTTATTATTCAAGAAATAAGACCTAATAAATATAAAGGTTTAGGAGAATGGAGATATAGATGGAGAAGAGAGGTTATGGATAATTTAAGAGCATGGATTGCAATATACACAGAAACTCATGATAATATTAGAATTTATAAAACTACTAAAAATATTAATGTTTATTTAATCGAAAATAGTGAATATATGAAAGAATTAGCAAAAAAAGAAAAACTAAATAGAGATAAATAATTTTAAAAAAGAGGAAGAAATAAGATGGGTTTGCTAGATAAATTACGTGATTTTTTTAATGTTGAACTTCCAGAAAAAGTAAATAACTTAATCAATTTTTTAATTTATGACTTAGGAGGAGTTGCTTGGTTATTATTTATAATTTTTGCAATTATAGCAGTAGTTTTTATTGTAAAGTCAAGTAATAAAATTATTAAATTGAGAAATTTAGAACTAAAAATTAATCAATTTTTAATTGAATTAAGTAAACTTAAAAAATCTGATGAAGTAGAGAATAAAATATTTGATTTTAATTTAAAAACACTTCAATGTAGATATTCTGTACTTTATGAACTAAGAGGTGAAACATATATTTCTGTTAGTTCAAATACACCATTAGATAAGGATAATCAAAAAATTGGTATATCAATTAGAATACCAAAATCTAATGTAAGAAAATTAACTGAATCAGGTAACTATAAAATTGTTAGAATTATTTCTAGTGATGAAAGATATATGATGTTACTTTATACAATAAAAAATGTTGATATTATTAATTATGAGGGAACACTTAAAATGGCTATTGGATATTATGAAAGTATTCAAAATGAAGCTCAAATTACAAGTGATAAGAAATTAGCAAAATTAAATGAAGAAACTATGCAAGCCATTCTAAAAACACAATTTGGTAAAGAAGGATATTTAAAATTCTTAATTGCTGTTATTCTTAAAATATTTAAAGCAAAAGGTGGTGTAATATCTTCACATGATGGAGAGTCAAATTTTGTAGTTGGTGATACAAGTTTTAAATTACAAAAAGAGTTTTATATTAGAAATACACCTTATAAATTTAAATACTATAGTGATAACGAAATTAAATTGGATGAAATAAAAGAGATTGGTTCATTTTTAGATTTATCAGGTAGTTTTTTAGAATCTTTAAATCAGCAAAGTAGCATAATGCAGAACTATATTAGTTTTCTTAAAAATGCAACTGCTATTATGGAAAATACAACTCCTTTTTATGAAAAACATTCTGAAAAGATTAAAATTGTTGCAACAGAAGTGGCTAAAAATCTTTTTGTTGATCAAGCTACATTAAATAATATTGAATTAGCTGCAGAACTTCATGATATTGGAATGGTTGGTGATATGGAAATGATTATTAATCAAGATAATAAACTTGAGAAAACAGAGATTGATTTGATGCATTATCACCCTGTTATTGGTTCTATATTACTTGAGCCAATAGCACATTTATATCCAATTACTAATATTGTAAAACAGCATCATGAAAGATATGATGGAAAAGGTTACCCAAATGGAACTTCAGGTTCTGATATATCTTTAGATTCTCAATCATTGGCTTTAGCAGAACATTTTGTTGGTTTGATTAGTGATCGTTCATATAGAAAAGGAATGGATTTTGATGAAGCAGTTGAGGAAGTAAAAAAAGTATCAGGTAAGATGTTTGACCCAGTTGTTGTTAAGGCATTTGAGGAAGCTAAAACAAAAATTATGAAAAAAATTAAAAAAGTAGAAACAGATCTAATTACAAAACAATAAAGGATTTATATGACTAGTGACGTTGGAATAGTTATTCCCATGTATAATGAATCAAAAGTTATTAAAAATGTTGTTACTAAACTAAAAGAAATTCGTAAAAACGATAATATTATTTTAGTTAATGACGGCTCTAAAGATGAGACATTAGAAATATGTAAAACAATACCTGGCGTATATATTTTAAATCATGTGACTAATTTAGGTGCTGGAGCAGCACAACAAACGGGAATAGAGTTTTCTAAAAGGTTAGGATTGAACTATGTAGTTACATATGATGCTGATGGACAGCATGATGCTAATGATATTGAGGTATTTGTAAATTTAATAAAAGAAAAAAATTATGATTTAGTTCTTGGTTCTAGATTTTTAGGTAGTACAATTAATATGCCTAAATTAAAAGGATTAGTTTTAAAAACTTCAATATGGTTTGGGTATATTTTTGGAGGAATTAAATTAACTGATTCACATAATGGATTTAAAGTGATTAATATTAAAAATATCCCAGACTTTGAGTTTACTCAAAATGGAATGTCTCATGGCTCAGAAATAATTGATATAATTAAAAGAAAAAACTTAAACTATGTTGAATATCCCCATACGATAACTTATACTGACTATTCTATGGAAAAAGGCCAATCTATTTCAAATAGTATAAATATTGTAGTAGATTATTTAATTAAAAGGAGAATGAAATGATACTTGCAAAGTTATTTTTAATTTTATTATTAACTTTTTTATTTTTATTTTTTTCATTGACAGATAAATATCATACAATAAAAAAGATTATGATATTTATTTCATATTTATTTGGAATTTTATTAATTATCTTTCCTCCAATTGCAATTTCTGTTGCAAAATCTTTTAATATAGTTGATAGTAATAATGTTATTTTATATCTAATAATTGGTGTTTTAACTCTAATAATAGGTACATTATACGCGAAAACAAAAGATAATAGAGCTATTACAAAAATAGTACGTGAAATAGCAATAACAAATTATATTAAAACAGAAGAGAGTAAAGAGAAAATTGATTAAAATTTTTCTCTAAACTCTTTGCATGTAATAAATGTAGATGAAAAGTTTGATATTAAGCTTTCAAGTTTACTTTCACAATTTTTAAGTCCATGATAATG
>CBFIGT010000092.1:0-9519 GCA_965662175.1 Arcobacter sp.
GCTATTATTGCTCATTAAATATATCCTCTAGTTCTATTTTTAAAGTTGTATTTTGCCACAATTTAGCTAATAATTCCATCAATTTTTAATAAAGAATCAACACTAGGTTCTCTTTGTGCAAATTCAAAAAATAGTTCGTTCATATCTTTTGAGCCACCTTTTTCCAAAATTTTCTCTTTATATTTTAATGCAAGCTCTTTATTGAAAATATTTTCAGACTCAATAAACATATAAAAAGCATCTGCACTTAAAACTTCAGCCCACTTATATGAGTAATATCCAGCTGCATAACCACCACCAAATATATGAGAAAAACCATTTTGAAACTTGTTATATGAAGGTGCTTTTATTACAGAAATTTCATCTCTAATTTTATTTAATAATTCTTGTACTTCATCTTCACTTTTATAAAGTTTTTGATGTAATTTAAAGTCAAAAAGTGCAAACTCTACTTGTCTTAACATATTTAATGATGACTGAAAATTTTTAGCTTTAATAATTTTATCAATTGATTCTTCATCTAAAGTTTCACCTGTTTCATAATGTTTTGCAAACTGTTTTAATACAGTTTTATCATAAGCAAAATACTCTAAAAATTGTGATGGAAACTCCACTGTATCCCAAGCTACACCTGAAATACCACTTACAAATGGTTCTGTAACTTTACTTAATAAATGATGTAAAGCATGGCCCATTTCATGAAATAGTGTTACAACATCAGAGTGTCTTAAAAGAGATTTTGTATTCTCTGTAGATTGTGGAAAATTACAAACAATATAAGCTGTTGGTAAATGTATATTATTATGTACATCAACATAATGACTATGCCAATTGTTCATCCATGCTCCACCTCTCTTCTCTTTTCTAGCTTCTAAATCTATGAAAATTCTAGATGATAATTTACTATTTTCATATATATCATATACATATGCTTTTTCATCCCAGCTCTCTTCACTAACAAGTTTAAACTCTATATCAAAAACAGAATTTAAGAAGTCAAAAAAACCTTTTAATACAGACTCTTTTTCAAAATATGGTCTATAATACTCCTCATCTAAATCATATTTTTCTTTTTTAAGTTTCTCTGTATAGTATGAAATATCAAATGATTGTAAATCTTCAATTCCATCTCTTTTTGCATACTCTTTAATCTCATTTAACTCACTAATTGCGCCTTCTTTACCTTTTTTTGCTAATTCATATAAAAAATCAACAACTTCATCCTCATTTTTAGCCATTTTTGTTGCTAATGAATACTCAGCATAAGAGTTAAAACCTAAGATTTTTACTTTTTCATCTTTTAACTGTAGGATTTTTTCAATAATTTGACCATTTTCAGGAGCTCTTGTACAATAAGCTTTGTATATCTCTTCTCTTTTTCCCCTGTTAGAACCATATGTAATATAAGCAACATAAGAGGGCATTTGTAAATTAAATCTATATTTTGTTTTACCATCTTCTTCAAATTTTGCTAATTCTAAATCAGACTTTGGTAACTCTTTAACATCTTCAAAATTTTCGCACACCATTTCATAAGAGTTTGTGGCATCTAATAAATTTTGTGAGAACTTATGAGAAAGTTCACTTAAAGTTAAATTCAACTCTTTTAGCCTGTTTTTAATTTCGTTATTTAAATGACAACCTGATAATTCAAAATCTCTAATCTCATTTTTTACCACTTTTTTTTGTATATCATTTAACCTTGTATAATCATTATCTTGTATAAGTTTTAAAGATGTATAAATATTTACATTCTGACTTAGCTCAGTTTCATAAATTGAGATCAAAGGAAGGCACTCTTCATAAACTTTTTTAGTTATTTTTGAGTTCTTTACAGAATCAATATGAAAGATTGGAGTTAGGAACTGATTAATGCCCTCCCCTATCTCTTGATAAGGTTTTACAAAGTTTTCATAGTTTTTATTCTCTATTTCCAAAAGTTTATTTATCTCTTCTTTTGCACTATTTAATTTTTGCTCCAACAACTCTTTACTATTTTCTAAATTACTTACATCAAATTTTTCAAACATTTTATTTTTCCTTATAATTTAAATTCAATTAAAAAACCTCTATCAAAATCAGAATAATCTTTATAGAACTCTAATGATTTTATATCAAAACTATTCATATAATTTTTGATAGATTCTTTTTGGTCATAACCATACTCACAATATAAATATTTTATATTTTTATTAGCTACTTGAACTATCAAATCTTTTAATAATTCATCACCTTTTTCTCCTCCAAACAGGGCATTTGAGGGTTCAAATTTAACATTATGTGGTAAAACATAATTATTTGAAATATATGGTGGATTTGAAATACACATATCAAAACTTCCCTCAACATTTGTCAATAAATCAGATTTTAAAAACTTTATTTGTTTTTCTACATTATGTTTTATTGCATTTTCTTTTGCTAAATTTAATGCGTCTTCATTAATATCAACAGCTATAATCTCTAAACTTGGAATCAACTTTGATAACATTACAGATATTATTCCACTACCAATTCCAACTTCAACAATTTTTGGATTTTTTATCTCTTTTAAAACCTCATATGCCTTTTCAACTAAAATTTCAGTCTCAGGTCTTGGGATTAAAACATTCTCTTTAATAATAAATGTTTCACCATAAAAAGAGACCCTATTTGTTAAATATTCTAAAGGATAAAAACTAGCTCTTTTTTTTACTAATTTCTCTAGCTCTTTCTCTTTTTCAAACTCTATATTTTGATTTAAATGCATCCAAATAATATTTTTATCTAATATATACATAATTAAAAGTTCTATCTCTTTAGATGGAATATGTGTTACATTTTTTAATTCACTTGAGTACTTTCTTATACACTCTTTTATAGTCAATAAATCTCCTTTAATATACTATTGTTTTTAATATAACATGAAATAATACTTTAAATTTTTTAATCTAAAATAAACAATGAAATCTCATCTGCCAATAAAAAATCACTATTATAAATATAGTTATTCTTTTTTATTACCCTATTCTCTTTTATTAATAATTGGACTTTTTCTAACTCTTTTTCATTAAAAATATTTATATCAACTCCAATATTTGATCTTAATCCTAAAAGTACTTTTTCTGTTTTAATATCAATTTCATCAAGATACTCTTTTTCATAATCTAAAGGATTATTTATATACTCTTCTATGTTTTTATTTGGGTAGTATCTAAAATTATTTATACATCCAACAGCACCTGTTCCAACTCCTAAATAGTTTTTATATTCCCAATAACCAAAATTATGTTTTGATTGTGTTTTTTCTGATTTTGAAAAATTAGAAATCTCATATTGATTAAAAGCTAAATCTTTTAAATAATCAAATAATTTTTGTGATAATTCTTCATCATCAATCTTTACACTTGATTTATTGTAAAACTTTGTACCCTCCTCAAGTGTTAACGAATATGCACTTATATGATCAACATCTAAACTTTTTAAAGTATCAAAATCAAATTTTAATTTCTCAAGAGTATCACCTTTGACACCGTAAATTATATCAGCGTTAATAGTATTAAAACCTATACATTTTGCATTTTGTATAGCACTTATGGCACTATCACTATTATGGGCACGATTCAAATATTTTAGTTTTTTATCATTAAAACTTTGTACCCCAAAGCTAATTCTATTAACACCTAAACTTTTCATTCCCTCTTGCCACTGTTTTGTAGCTGAGTTAGGATTTGCCTCTGTTGTAATTTCACAATTCTCTATTAAATGTGGTTTAATAATTTTAAAAATATTTTCATAATCTTTAAAATCAACACAAGAGGGAGTTCCCCCTCCTATAAATACTGTTTCTATTTTTTCATCTTTTAAAAAATGTTCAATATCAAACAACAACTGTTTTTCTAGAGCTTTCATATAAGTTTTTTTTAAATGAAATCTATCAACGTATGAGTTAAATGCACAGTAAAAACATTTACTGTCACAAAATGGAATATGTATATATAAAAGCAATTTTTAATCCTATTTTTATTATAATAATTGGCTTATTATAAGGGAAAAGATATTTATGATTGATAAAAACGAAGAAATACCTACAAATATGAATGGTAAAAATTATAGACCAAATGTAGCTGCTATTGTTTTATCAGCAAAGTATCCTCAAAAGTGTGAACTTTTTATTGCATCAAGAACTGATGTGGAAAATGCTTGGCAATTTCCTCAAGGTGGTATTGATGATGGTGAAAATGCTAAAGAAGCACTATTTAGAGAGCTAAAAGAGGAGATAGGAACTGATGATGTAAAAATTATCGCTGAGTATCCTGAGTGGGTTAGTTATGACTTTCCACCCGCTATTGCTGAAAAAATGAAGCCCTATGATGGTCAAATACAAAAGTATTATTTAGTTAAATTAAATACCGGTGCAAAAATAGATATTTATACTCATCACACTCCTGAGTTTAGTGAGTATAAATTTGTACCTACAAAAAATATTTATGATTATATAACTTTTTTTAAAAGAACTGTTTATAAGCAGGTGTTGAAGTATTTTAAAAAAGAGGGTTATATTTAAAAAAGGATTTATATTATTATGTTAAAAGTTTTAAAATTTGGTGGGACTAGTGTTGGTACATTAGATAGAATTCAAAATGTTGCTAATATTATCAAAAAAATAAAAGATGAAGGGCATGATGTAATAGCTGTTGTTTCTGCAATGAGTGGAGAAACAAACAAACTTTTAGATTATGCACATAGTTATTCAAAATCTCCATGTGAAAATGAAGTTGATATGTTATTAAGTTCAGGTGAAAGAGTTACATCAGCACTTTTATCAATTGCATTAAATGAAATGGGATTAAAAGCTACTTCAATGAGTGGTAGAGAAGCTGGAATTGTAACTGATGATGCTTACACAAAAGCTAGAATTGAATCAATAGATACTACAAATATGAAAAATGCAATTAAAGATGGAAAGATTATCATTGTTGCTGGATTTCAAGGTATTACAGCTGATGGAAGAGTTACAACACTTGGACGTGGTGGAAGTGATTTAACAGCTGTTGCAATTGCAGGTGCTATTGAAGCTGATGTTTGTGAGATTTATACAGATGTTGATGGGATTTATACAACTGATCCAAGAATTGAACCAAAAGCTAAAAAGCTTGATAAAATATCTTATGATGAGATGTTAGAGTTAGCTAGTTTAGGTGCAAAGGTTCTACAAAACAGATCAGTTGAAATGGCAAAAAAATTAAACGTAAATTTAGTATCAAGAAGTAGCTTTACTCCGGAAGTTGAAGGTACTTTAATAACAAAGGAAGAGAATATTATGGAACAACCAATAGTAAGTGGAATTGCATTGGATAGAAATCAAGTTAGAGTTGGTATGTATGGAGTTACAGATAGACCAGGAATAGCATCAGCTATATTCACAGCACTTGCAGATGCTAAGATAAATGTAGACATGATAGTTCAAACTGTTGGAGTTGATGGTAAAACAGATTTAGATTTTACAATTCCTACAACTGATTGGGAAATTAGTAAAAAAGTTATGGAAAACTTTAAAAAAGAGACTGAAAATATTGATTATAATGACAAAATTTGTAAAGTT
The DNA here is from genome assembly GCA_965662175.1 of Arcobacter sp. GTDB lineage: Bacteria > Campylobacterota > Campylobacteria > Campylobacterales > Arcobacteraceae > Arcobacter. The sequence goes on from CBFIGT010000092.1 coordinate 5,582, forward strand.
TCTATTGTAGGTGTTGGAATGAAATCTCATACAGGTGTTGCTTCTAAAGCATTTACAGCCTTAGCAAATGAGAATATTAACATAAGAATTATAAGTACAAGTGAAATTAAAATTTCTATGATTATAGAAGAAAAATATGCAGAATTAGCCGTAAGAGCATTACACGATGCTTATGAATTGGATAAATAGGCGTGCAAGAATTTTTAAATTGGACTGTTGATACAATTAGAGATGATAAACTTCTTTCTCCTTGGTTAGAAGAGAAAAAGTACGAATGGACACCTCTAGTATCTAAATCTATAGTTTCTATCTTGGATAAAGGTTGTTCTGTAATTGTTATTACAGATGAAGATAGAAACTGGCTTTTAGATTATATTTTGACAAATATCAATAAAAAAAGTCTCAATAGACCTTTTTTACCATTTTATGATTTTAAATCATTTTATAAACTTATTGATAATGTACAAAATGAAGAGGATGTAAGTTATATTAAAGATATGCTTAATATCTCTTTTCCAAACGGATATATTTTTTGGTATATAGGTCGTGGGCAAGATGTTAGAGCTTTTATTCCTAAAGTTTCTAAATACTCTTTCCTTTGGCTTTTAGATGAAGAGAAGCAAGATGCTTTTAATTTAAGAACAAAAGATGAAGCTTTAGATATGAAGTTTTTACAAATGTTTAGACTTTATAATAAAACTCTAAGTGCTGCACTTTTCGCTGAAATAAATGTAGAGAGTTAAATTTGATTGAAAATAATACTTCAACTATTTTAATTGTAAATAGTATTGATGAGACCTTACAATCTCTTTCACAAACATTACCACAACATAGTTTTCGAATAATAAGAAATGAGGAAAAAGATGACTTTTTATTAGCTCAAGCACAATTAGCTATAAAAGAGGCATATTTATCTTCAAATCAAACAAAATATATAATTCTTTGTGGTAGTAGTTTTCGAAGTGAGGCTCAAAACTCTTTATTAAAGGTTTTAGAAGAGCCACCTAAAAATATTGTTTTCATAATAGTTACTAGCTCAAAAACAAATATTTTACCAACAATTCTTTCAAGAATGCCACATAAATTCTTAAAAAAAAGAGTTGAAAAAGTTGATTTTGATTTTGATTTTCTAAAAATGGATTTAAAAGATTTATATAAATTTTTAAAAGAGAATCAGAAAATTGCTAAAAAAGAGGCTAAGTTAGTTATTGAATCAATTTTATTTAAATTAAACTCTCAAAAAATAAAACTTTCTCAAAAAGAGTTAGATGCTTTTTCAAATGCAATTAAATTACTGGAGTTAAATTCAAGACCAATTCATATATTAACTACCCTACTTTTAACAATTATTCAAAGAAAACATAGGTAATTATGCAATTTAATAGAAAAATTATGGGAGTTGTAAATGCAAATGAAGACTCTTTTTATAAAGATAGTAGATTTAATGACACTAAAGCTATTTTAAAAATAGAACAAATGATTATAGATGGTGCTTCTATTATAGATTTAGGAGGCGTTTCTAGCCGTCCTGGAAGTATTCCTGTTTCTCCTAGCGAGGAGTTAAGTAGAGTTAAGCCTATTATTGATTTAATTTATTCAGAAAAACTTTATGAAAAAGTTAAATTCTCCTTAGACTCTTATGAGCCAAAAGTTTTAGATTATGGATTAAATAAGGGCTTTAGTATAGTTAATGATATTACAGGTTTATCTAATGATGAAGTTTGTAAAGTAGCTTCTAAATATAGCGCTCAAGTTGTAATAATGCATATGCAAAATGATCCAAAAAATATGCAAAATAATCCAAAATATAAAAATGTTATTTTAGATATTGATGATTTTTTTAAACAAAGAGTTGAAAAAGCAAAGAGTTATGGATTAAAAGATATTGTTTTGGATGTTGGAATTGGTTTTGGAAAAACTTTAGAGCATAACTTATTACTTTTAAAAAACCTAAACTATTTTAAACATTTTGGATATGAATTATTAATTGGTGCTAGTAGAAAATCTATGATTAATCAAATTGTAGAGTCATCTATTGAAGAGAGACTACCAGGCACTTTAGCAATACATTTAGAGTCTATAAATAATGGAGCTTCAATTATTAGATGTCATGATGTAAAAGAGCATTTTCAAGCTATAAAAGTTCAAGAAGCTATAAATAAAACTGAGATACTTTAAAGTATCTCATGTAAACTATTGGCTTTTTTCATCCAAGTTTCTAAAGCTTCATAATCCTCTTTTTCAACCATTTCCCTTACTTTTTTCATATGTGTTTCAAATAAATCTATTGAATCTAATAAATTAGCTCTATTTTGTTTAAAAATATCAACCCACATACTAGGACTTGATTTTGCAATTCTACTCATATCTTTAAATCCACCTGCTGCAAGTGCAATAATTGAGCGTGGATCTTCATGATTCATAACTGTATTTGCAAGTGAATAAGATATTGCATGGGGTAAGTGGGACATAAAACAAGCGTGAATATCGTGATCTTTTGAGTTCATAAATACTAATCTCATACCAATATCTTGAAATATCTTAATAGCTCTTTCTTTATGAAGTTCATCATTATCTTCTAAATCACAAAGAACAACAGTTTTTCCCTCATATAAACCATCAATAGCAGCTTTTGGACCAAATTTTTCTGTTCCTGTCATAGGATGAGTTGCTACAAAGTTTTTTCTAATCTCTTTTGGAATATTTTTTACTATAATCTCTTTTGTAGAGCCTAAATCCATAATTGTAATATTTTGACTAATATCTTTTAATTCATCAAACATAGCTATTATTGAATCAACAGGTATTGCTAAAATAATTACATCTGATTTTTTCTTTAATTCATCTAAACTTAGAAGTTCATCAACTAATCCCAACTCTTCTATTTCTTTTGCAGTTTTTTTGTTTCTAGCATACCCATATACATTTTTTGCTATTCCATATTTTTTAACAGCTTTTGCAATAGAACCACCCATAAGCCCTAAACCAATAATACCTATGTTCACTATAATACCTTTAAATTTATATATTAAAAAAAGATTATATCTTAATCATCCTATAAAGTTTATTTGGTTATATTATCTGCTTTAATAAGAATATAAATAAGGATTAACGTGAAAAAAACTGCTTTATATACATCTTTAGTTCTTGCAACTTTTTTACATGCTCAAGAAATAGAATCAATTAAATATGTAAATCTATCAAAAATTTCACAAGATATTGCTGATGATACATTGAATTTAAAAGTTGGTGATACTTTAGATGAAAAACAGATAAATGATGCAATTAAGAAATTTTATAAATTTGGATATTTTAATGATATTTCTGTAAATAACAATAATGGTAATATAGAGTTTGTTTTCCAAGAAAAACCTTCAATTGCTAATATTCAAATAGAAAACTATAAAAGTAGAGATGAAGATAAAGAGTTGTTGATTTCTATGATGGGAATCAAAAAAGGAAGTATGTATACACCATCACGTGTAAAATATGCTAAAGAATCACTACTTAAAAACTTAGAACGAGAAGGATTTGTTAATTCTGTTGTTGAAGTTGATGTTCAAAACATTAGTGATAATGCAGTTGCTTTAACATTTAATGTTAACAAAGGTGATGAGATTATTATCAAAAAAGTTAACTATAATGGTGCTTTAAATCTAGATGTTGATGATTTTGAAGAAACAACTGTAAATAATGAAGAGGATTTCGTTTCATGGTGGTTTGGACAAAACTCAGGTGAAGTTAACCTTGACCAACTAGAAATAGATGGACCAAGAATTAGAGATAAATATTTACAAAATGGATATTTAGACTCAATAGTAAATGACCCATTTTTAAAAATTAACTTTGCTTCAAATGAAGCTGTTTTAGACTTTTTTATTAATGAGGGAAAACAGTATAATACTAATGAGATAACAATTTATGTAGACTCTACAATA
>CBFIGT010000093.1:0-9346 GCA_965662175.1 Arcobacter sp.
TGGCTAAATGATGATATGGAGTATTTACAAGAGTATATTGATGAATCATTTTTAGATACAAGTGATTATAAAATCAAAGATGTTGAAATAAAACAAAAATATTTTAATATCACTTATGAAGTACTTGACCAAATGATTGAGCCAATGGCTAATGATGGAAAAGAGCCAGTTGGATCTATGGGTGATGATACACCTATGTCATGTTTTTCAACTGTTAATAGAAACTTTACAGACTTCTTTAGACAAAAGTTTGCTCAAGTTACAAATCCACCAATTGATCCATACAGAGAAAAAGTTGTAATGTCACTTGAAACTGGTTTTGGACCAATTCATAATGTTTTAGATGAAAAACCTGAGTATGCAAAAAGATTAAAAGTTGCAAGTCCAATTTTAATGAAAGAGAAATATGAGGTTTTAAAATCATTTGGAGATAGTACAAATCCAAGATATGATTCATACTATAAAAATGAGATTTTCTCAACTACATTTAAAAAAGATTTAAAAATAGCTTTAGAGAATTTATCTAATAAAGTTATAAAATCTATAAAAGAGAATAACACGTGTGTAGTTATTTTAGATGATAGAAAAGCTTCAAAAGATAATAAAATTATACCTATGGCTATGGCTGTTGGATATTTAAATAAAAAACTTTTAGATGCAGGTGTTAGACATAATGTATCAATAGTAGCTGTTTCAGGTGAGGTTTATGACCCACATATGGCAGCTGTTTTAATCGCTTATGGGGTTACAGCTATTTATCCATATATGATGTATGCATCAACTGTTTCTTTATTTGGAAGAAAAGATACATCTAAATATGAGATGCAAAGATTATTAAAAAATACTCAAAAAGCTATAAACGCAGGTTTATTAAAAATTATGTCTAAAATGGGTATTTGTACAATCGCATCTTATAGAAACTCAACACTATTTGATATTATTGGTTTAAGTGATGAAATTGTAAATGATTGTTTCCATGGAAGTCACTCTGATTTAGCTGGATTAACATATGATGATATTGAAGAGAGAATTGAAAAATTACACTTCAATGCATATTATGATGATACTTATATGTTCCCATTAAATCTTGGTGGTTTCTATAAATATATCAATGGTGGTGAATATCACGATTATGGTCCAGCAACTACTAAAGCTATGCATAATAAACAAGCTGTTGAGAAAGAAGAGATTACTGATTTTGATTCATTAAGAGAGCTTGTAAATAGTAGAGATAAAAAGTTTATTAGAGACTTCTTTGAGTTTAATTCAGATAAAGAAGCAATTGATATTGGTGAAGTTGAATCTTTAGATGATATTTACAAAAGATTTGCAACAGCTGCTATGTCATGTGGTTCTATTTCACCTGAAGCTCACGAAGCTATGGCTATGGCTATGAATACTATTGGTGGTATGTCAAACTCAGGTGAGGGTGGAGAAGATCCAAAAAGATTTAATAGTTTAAAAAACTCTAAAATCAAGCAAGTTGCATCTGGAAGATTTGGGGTTACACCTGGATATTTAAGATCTGCAGAAGAGATTCAAATTAAAGTTGCTCAAGGTGCAAAACCAGGTGAGGGTGGACAGTTACCAGGTCATAAAGTTACTCCATATATTGCAACTTTAAGACATACAGTTGAGGGTGTTACACTTATTTCACCACCACCTCACCATGATATTTACTCTATTGAGGATTTAGCTCAGTTAATTTTTGACTTGAAACAAATTAACCCAGAAGCTAAAATCACGGTAAAACTTGTATCAACAATAGGTGTTGGAACAATTGCAGCTGGTGTTGCAAAAGCTTATGCTGATAGAATCGTAATTTCAGGTGCTGATGGTGGAACAGGAGCTGCTCCTTTAACATCTATTAAGCACACAGGAAATCCTTGGGAAATGGGACTTTCAGAAGCTCATAATGCCTTAAAAGCAAATCACCTAAGAGAGTTTGTACATGTACAAACAGATGGTGGATTAAAAACAGGACTTGATGTAGTAAAAGCTGCAATGCTTGGTGCTGAATCATATGCATTTGGAACTGCAGCTCTTACACTTTTAGGATGTAAAATCTTAAGAATTTGTCATACAAATAAGTGTTCTGTTGGAGTTGCAACTCAAGATGAAGATTTAAGAGCTCATTTTACAGGTACAGTTGAAAGACTTATCTCATACTTTAAATTTATAGCTGAAGATGTTAGAAAAATCCTAGCTTCATTAGGTTATAAATCAATCGAAGAGATTGTTGGAAGAAGTGATTTATTAAAAGTAATTGATGATGAATTTGCACAAAAATTTGATTTGCAAAATATCTTAAGAAGAATTGATGGAATTGATACATGTCAAAAAGATAGAAATGAACCTTATGATAAAAATGATTTTGAAAAAGAGTTATTAAAAAAAGTTCACAGAACTATTGAAAATCCAAAAACTCCAATTAAAGTAAAAGAGACTATTTGTAACTTAAATAGATCATTTGGTACTTTAATATCGGGTGAAATTGCAAAATATTATGGAGATAAAGGTTTACCTGAAAACTCTATTAATTTTGAACTTAATGGAATTGCTGGACAATCATTTGGTGCATTATTATCTAAGGGTATGAATTTACATTTAAATGGTGCTGCTAATGATTATGTTGGAAAAGGTATGCATGGTGGTAAAATCATCGTAAATACACCACACCAAGGTCCTGAATTTGCAGGTGCTGGTAATACATGTTTATATGGAGCAACAGGTGGTAAACTTTATGTTAGAGCTGCTGCTGGTGAAAGATTTGCTGTTAGAAATTCAGGTGCTGTTTCAGTAGTTGAGGGGACAGGAGATAATGCTTGTGAATATATGACAGGTGGAATTGTAGTAATCTTAGGTGATACAGGTATTAACTTTGGGGCTGGTATGACAGGTGGATTATCATTTGTTTATGACCCTCAAAAAGTATTTGTTGATAAAATGAATCAAGAATTAATTGAAGCAATTAGAATTGATACAGATGATACTGAAAGAGAAAGATTATACTTAAAAAGATTATTAATGGATTACGAGAATGAAACAGAGTCAAAAAGAGCACTTTTCATTTTAGAAAACTATAGAGCAGAAATTAGAAACTTCTGGATGGTAAAACCAAAAAATATGACAGTGTTACCACTAGATCCAGATCAGGGAGATTAAAATGTTAAACTTTACAAAATTTGAAAGAATTAATCCTGAAAAAAGAGATGTATTACAAAGATTAAAAGACTTTGGTGAAATATATGAAGTTTTTGAAAAAGGAAGAGCAAAAGAGCAAGCTGATAGATGTATGCAGTGTGGAGATCCATACTGTCATACAGGTTGTCCATTAGGAAACTATATTCCTGCATGGTTAAAACAAACTGCAACAAAAAATCTTGACTTAGCCTTTGCTATATCAAATGAGACATCACCATTTCCTGAAATTTTAGGAAAAATTTGTCCTCAAGATGTACTTTGTGAGGGTGCTTGTTCATTAAATACAGGTCATGGTGCTATTTCTATTGGGGCAATTGAAACATATATTTCTGAAACTGCTTTTGAAAATGGAATGGAACCTAAATACCCAGGAATTAAAACTGATAAAAAAGTTGCAATTATTGGTTCAGGACCTAGTGGAATTTCAGCTGCAACTTTTCTTTTAAGAAAAGGAATTGCTGTTGAAATGTTTGAAAGAGCTGACCGTGCTGGTGGACTTTTAACTTACGGAATTCCAGGTTTTAAACTTGATAAAAAAGTGGTTGAAAGAAGAATAAATTGGTTAATAGATGCTGGAATGAAACTTCATACTAATTGTGAAATTGGTAAAGATAAATCAATAAGAGATTTAGAAAATGAGTTTGATGCAATTTTCTTAGGAATTGGTTCAACTTTAGGAAATTATCCAGGAATTAAAGGCGAAGATGCTTCAAATGTTCACTTAGCAATGGAATTCCTAACAGGAATCCAAAAAAGAAACTTTGGAAGTAAAGATACAAACTTTATAGATGTAAGTGAAAAAAATGTAGTTGTAATTGGTGGTGGGGACACTGCTATGGACTGTGTTAGAACATCTGTACGTGAGGGTGCTAAAACTGTTAAATGTCTTTATAGAAGAGATGAGGCTAATATGCCTGGATCTAAAAAAGAGGTTGTAAATGCAAAAGAAGAGGGTGTTGAATATGTATTTAATGTAAGCCCAAAATCTTTTGTAGTTGAAGATGGTAAAGCAACAAAAGTTGAACTACTAGAAACAACAATGAGTGAGCCTGATGAATCAGGAAGACAAAGAGTTGTTATCAAAGATGGAAGTGAATATTTAGAAGATGCTGATGTTATTATTTTAGCATTAGGATTTAAACCTGAAGTTCCAGCTTTCTTAAATGAATTAGGAGTAAATACTAATTCATGGGGTGGAGTTGAAACTACAAATTATCAAACTTCAAACCAAAAAGTTTATGCAGGTGGAGATTGCCAAAGAGGTGCTCACTTAGCTGTAACTGCTTCTTTAGATGGTAGAGAAGCAGCAAGAATTATTGCTTCAAAACTAATCTAATTTAAATATAAATGAGTAGAAAAAATCTACTCATTTATACTACTATTTTTCTCCCAAACTAAAATTTTAATAAAAGTAGTTTAATTAAAGATACTATTAAAGAATATTAGGTTATAACTCCATAATTTAAATTTAAAATAGGAAGAGTTTGTATGTCTTTAATTATAACTGATGAATGCATTGCTTGTGATGCTTGTAGAGAAGAGTGTCCAAATATGGCAATTGAAGAGGGTGATCCAATTTATATTATTGATTCTGATAGATGTACAGAGTGTGTTGGTCATTATGAAGAACCAGCATGTGTTGAAGTATGTCCTGTTGATTGTATAATAGTAGATCCAGATAACCAAGAGACAATGGAAGAGCTTAGATTCAAATTTGAACAATTAGAAGCTGAAGAGGCTTAAAAATTGGCTAAAATAACAACTATTATTGACATTGGGTCCAACTCAATGCGTATGGTTGTCTTGGAAAAATCTAGTAGGTTTGCATTTCACTTAATAAATGAAACCAAAGCTAGAGTAAAAATTTCTGAGGGTTCTTACGAAAATGGTGGAAATCTCCAAGAACTACCAATGCAAAGAGCTTTTAACTCCTTAAAATCTTTTTTAAATATATCAAAAGCTTTAAAATCAAGAAAAATTATATGTGTAGCAACATCAGCCATGAGAGATGCTCCAAATGCAAAAATATTTGTAAATAGAGTAAAAAATGAGCTAGGACTTCATATAAAAGTTATTGATGGAGCAAAAGAGGCTTATTTTGGTGGAGTAGCAGCCCTTAATTTAGTAGATTCAAATGATTTTGTTACTGTTGATATTGGTGGAGGTTCTACAGAGTTTGCTATTATAAAAAATAGAAATATAGAGCATGTAATATCACTTGATATTGGAACAGTAAGATTAAATGAGCTGTTTTTTAAAAAAGGGAATGTAAAAGGTGCTAGAGAGTATATCCTATCAAAACTAGAGGAGCTCAAAAATTGTGGACATGAAATACCAAATGTAGTAATTGGAATTGGTGGAAGTATTAGAGCTTTAAGTAAAATAGTAATGAAAAACTTAAACTATCCACTTGATGTACTACATGGATACCCATATGATGTGCCACTAAATAAACATATATTTACTTCAATAATAAAAGCTAGGACTAATAATGCACTTAAACTTATTGGAGTTAAAAAAGATAGATTTGATACTATAAAAGAGGGAACTTTTATATTTGATACAATCTTAAGTGAATTAGGAATAAAACAAGTTATAACATCAGGAGCAGGTGTAAGAGAGGGTGTTTATTTAACTGATATCTTAAGAAACTCAAACTGTAAATTTCCTGTTAATTTTAATGTTAGTGTTAGAAGTATGCTAGATAGATTTGAAGTTGATAGTAAAATAAGCTCTTATAATGGAATGTGTGCTGGGAAATTATTTGATGTATTAAAACCTCTTCATAACTTAGATGATAAATATAAAAATTTTTTAATAATGGCCTCTAAACTTCACACTATAGGAAATAGCCTAAACTTTTATAAAGGTAATGATAATACAGCTGATTTTATTCTAAATGGACTTAATTATGATATCTCACATAGTGGAAGAGTTATAGTAGCTCATATAGTAAAATTTTCTAAAAAATCACTACCAATTGAAAGTGATATGGAAAAGTATAAAGCTCTTTTACCAAGCTTAGAAATAATGGAGTGGCTATCTTTTATGATTTCATTAACCCTAACAATAAACCAAGATATGTCAAACCCAAAAGTTGAATATAAACTTAAAAATGATAAATTAAGAATATTATTTGATGAGGATATATATTTGGTAAGTAGCGAAATCGATAAAATACAAACACCTCTTGGTATTAAAGTTAAGATGAAGTAGTATATGAAAGAAAATATTTTATATTTTTTAATTATTGGTATTATTAAATTTTTAGGAATATTACCTAAAAGTATAAGAAGAGGATTTTTCTTTTATTTATCAAGATTAGCATATTTATTTGGGAAAAAAACTAATAAAATAATAAAAGCAAATCTTGATTTGGTATTTGACCATAAACTATCAGAGGAAGAGATAAAAAAAATACAAAAATACTCATACTATAACATGCTTTTATGGGTACAATCACAAATAGAACATCTAAATGTTAGTGAAGATGAAATGAAAGAGAAGATTACTTTTGAAAATAGAGAAATCTTTGATAATCTTTTAAAAGAGAAAAAGAAAGTTATTCTTATCTCTGCACATTATGGAAATATGGAAGTTTTAAGTTATGGAATTAATAAGTTTATAACACCTTTAGTTCAAGTAGCTAGGGAGTCTAATTTTAGGAAAATTGATAATTTTGTGACAAAAAGTAGGGAAATAGCTGGTGGGACTATTATTTATAGGCATGGTGCTTTAAAAAAACTTATAAAGGCTCTAATAAAAGATAAAACTATATCCTTAATTGTTGATCAAAACATTAATGATAGGGATGGAGTAAAAATTAAGTTTTTAGGAAAAAGTGCAAATCAAACCACAACTCCTGCAATATTATCAAGAAAATTTGATGCTTATATTTTACCAGTTGCTATTTTTAATCAAGCTAATGATAAATACAAAATAAAAATTTATGAGCCAATAAGCCCAATAAAAAGTGAAGATGAAAAAGAAGATATAGAAAAATCTACACAATTACAAGCGGATGCTCTTAGTAAAATTATTTTAGAAGATCCAAAACAATGGTTTTGGCCTCATAAAAGATTTAAGATGTATCATAAGGAAATTTATGAATGAGAAAGTACTTATAATATCAGATGGAAAAGCTGGACATCTAAATCAATCAATTGCTTTTTGTGAACTTAAAAATATCTCTTATGATATTTTGGAGATAAAAAAATCTACTAAAATCAAAAAAATCTTATCTTATATTTTGGATTTTTTTTCTATTTATATAAATTTATTTAATTTAAAAGTAGAAAAAAAAGATTATAAAGCACTTGTTTCAACTGGTTCATTAACTTACTATACAAACAAATATTTTGCTAAAAAATTAAAAACAAAATCTATTGCAATAATGCTACCAAAAGGTTTTAGATATGGTGATTTTGACTATATTTTAGCCCTTGACCATGATAATCCACCAAAAAATAAAAATATAATATCAATGCCTTTAAATTTATCTGTAAATAAAGCAAAAGGTTTTATAAAAAAGTCTGAAAAAAAATCTATTGGAATTATAATAGGTGGAGATAATTCTATATTTAAAATGGATGTAAAGAGCATAAAAGAGGTATTAGATAAGATTTATAAAGATTATCCAAATCATTTGAAATATATTACAACATCAAGACGAACACCAAAAGAGATTGATAAATTATTAGGGAGTTATAGTTTTGATTATGAGGTAATATTTTCAAAAAACTCTAATATAAATCCAATTCCAGATTTTATAGAAGTTTGTGACGAACTTTTTATATCAATAGATTCAACCTCAATGTTAAGTGAAGCAAAAGCAAATAGTAATGGAAATATCAATATAATATATCTTCAAAGTGAAAAAAAGAATACAAAGTTTCATAAACTAGCAAAAAATATTAAGAATATAAAAGGTAGATTTGATTATATGAATTATTTAAATAAGGTTGTTATTTGAAAGTGTTACAACTACTTCCTGAACTTAACGAAGGTGGAGTTGAAAGAGGAGTTTTGGAATTAAGTCGTGAATATGTAAAACTAGATATTGATTCATTTGTAATGAGTAATGGTGGAAAATTAGTAAAGCAAATAGAAACAGATGGTGGTAAACACATAAAATTTGATCTATGTTCTAAAAATATATTCACTTTACCCTCAAGAGTTTTTGCTTTAAGAAAAATATTAAAAGAGTTAAAACCTGATATCATTCATGCAAGAAGTAGAGTCCCTGCTTGGATTGCTTATTTGGCCAATAAAAGCTCAGGGATAAAGTTTGTAACTACAGTACATGGCTTTAATTCTATTAACTTTTATAGCTCAATTATGCAAAAAGGTGATAGAGTAATTTGTGTTAGTAATGCAATAAAAGAGTATATTCAAACTAATTATAATACAAATGAAGATATAATTCACGTGATACCTAGAGGTGTTGATACGAAACTTTTTAATAAAGAAAGTGTTGATTTAAAATTTGTAAGTGAATTTATCAATAAGTATTGCCTTGATAATAAATTTATAATATCTAGTATTGGAAGAGTTACGCAACTAAAAGATTATGAAACCTTTTTAAAAGCAGTAAATGAAATTAAAAAAGAAAAACCTAATGTTATTGCACTTATAGTTGGTGGTGTAAGAAGTGATAAAAATGATTATTTAGAATCATTGAAAAAATTGATTAAAGATTTAGACTTAGAAAAAAATGTAATTTTTACAGGAAGTCAAAGTAAGGTTGCAGAAATCTATTTTTTGAGTGATGTAATAGTTAGTAGTTCAAAAAAGCCAGAAAGCTTTGGTAGGGCAGTTGCTGAGGCTATATCTATGGATAAGCCAGTAGTTGCTAGTAATCATGGTGGGGTTAAAGATATAATAATTGAAAATAAAAATGGTTTTTTCTTTGAAGTAGGAGATTATAAAGATTTGAGTGAGAAGATAATGAAAGCTAAAGATTTGAAGTTTGATGGGCATAACTATATTAAAAATACTTTTTCTTTGGGAAATATGGTAAAAAAATCTTTAGAGGTTTATACTAAATGAATATTTTGATGGTAAGTTTAGATTATCCACCAACTGTAGGAGGAATAACAGCACATGTTTATGAATTGTCACAGGCTTTAAAAAATATTGGATG
>CBFIGT010000094.1:0-9330 GCA_965662175.1 Arcobacter sp.
TACTCAAGAAATGCAAAAGTTGATACTAAAATGGTAACAAAATTTTTGATTACAATTATTATAGCCCTATCTATTGAGGGATTAATGGTGGTTTTTAAAATTGCAATTGAAGATTATCACGCAATGATAAATGCCCTATATTTGATAACAGGAATTTCATTAATCATAATGGCCTTATCAGTTTTTATTTACTTAACATCAAAGAAATATAAATAAATGTATAATAACTATACAAAATAAGGAGATATGAATTATGCAAGAATTTATAGCCGTTTCAGAAATCTCAAAAGAGATAAAAAACTCAGCTGAACTTCTTAAATCATTAGATATTAATGCTTTAATTTCGGGAGAAAGAGGTGTTGGTAAAAAAAGTTTAGCAAAATATATAGCCCAAGATGCAAATATTTATAATGCAAAAGAGTTACAAACTGATATTACTGATAATGTAATCTCACTATCAAACTGTACAATTATTTTAGATAACATTGATGAAGTAACAAATATTGATTTAATTATAAACTGGATAGAAAACAACTCTATAAAAGTAATTGCTACAACAGCAAAAGAGGAGTTAAATGAAAAACTCTCTGACCTTTTTTCTATTAATATTGAAATTCCACCCCTTGAAAAAAGAAAAGAGGATATAAAACCCTTAGCTAACAAATTTGCAAAAGAGGCTAGTGATGTTTTAGGAATAAAAGAGAAACCTACAAAATTAATAGTAAATACAAATGAAAATGCCTACAGTTTGAGAAAATCCATCTATTTTTCATATCTTTTTGAATCTATTGGAGAAAATGAGATTATGATGTTATTAGAAAAGTATATGCTTGATAATATGGATGGAGAGGAGAATATTTATAGGGATTTTGTCTATTTATTTGAAGCTCCTTTATTAAAAGCTAGTCAGAAAAAATTTAAATCACAGGTTCAAATGGCAAAACATTTAGGTTTAAATAGAATTACCCTAAGAAAAAAACTTGACTTACACAAAGAGTTATTATGATAAATGAAATGAATTTAGAAGTTGAAGAACTTATTGAAAAAAATGCTAGTGATTTTGAAATTTCTAAAGTATTTAAAAAATATATAAAAGATTATTTAAACTCTATTGATACAACAATGGATTCAAATGCGGGAAAAGATTTTTTTGTAAAACATACAAAAACCACTGATAAGTTTTTAATTTCCCTTTATAAATATATTATGAGAAAGAATTTTGGTTCTTATCAACCTATGAGCACATCTATTCCTATCTCATTAGTTGCCCTTGGTTCTTACGGAAGAGAGCAATTATGTATATATTCTGATATAGATTTAATGATACTTTTTGAAGATGTTAAAGGTTATAACATAAAAGATATAATTCAAGAATTTATAACTTTAGCTTGGGATTGTGGATTAAAATTAGGCTCTAGAGTTCATGAGCTTAATGATGTTGAAGAGTCGGTAAAAGAGGATATTACAATTAAAACCGCCATCATAGAATCAAGACTAATTTATGGTTCAAAATATTTGTGGTTTAGTTATGAAAATGTCTTAAATAAAATTAGAAGAACTGATCAAGTTAAGTTTATTAGAGAAAAACATATTGAACATATGGATAGACTTAATAAATATCCTCTAAAAATGGAACCAAATATAAAAGATGGTTATGGAGGAATGAGAGAAGCAAATACACTTTTTTGGGTTGCAAATATTATTTTTGGGGTTTCAAAACTAAAATATCTTTTAGATATTGAGTTTTCTGAAGAGGAGTATAGAAAATATAGGGTTTCGTTAGAGTATATTTTTCAAGTAAGAAATCAACTTCATCAAATCTCAAAGAAAAAACTTGATAGTGTAAATTTTGATATTTTACCAGAGCTTAGTAGTAAACTAGGTTTTAAAGATACTCAAAGAGAGAAAAAAGAGACTTTAGCTATGAATAAAATTTTTGATTCCTTGCATAATATTCACTTTTTTACTTTTGTAATGACAAAAAAATTTACAAGGTCTATTGAGTTTAATCCAAAAAACTTCTCTTTTATAAAATCAACTAGATTTACAAAAAATTTATATATTTATGAAAATAAACTATATACCTCTTTTCATAATAAACCAAAAACATTAACACAATTTCTTAAAGAGGTAATATCTCTACCTGTTGAAGTTGAGAAATTTGACCAATCATATGTATATTATGCAAGCAAGGTAATTTTGCCACATAAGCAAACAAATGAGCATAAACTATTACTTAGAAGACTTTTATATAAAGAGTCTTTATATCCAATTATTAAGCTTTTATATAATGCAAGAATATTTAGATTAATATTTCCAATTACAAAGAAAATAATTAATCAACCTCAATTTGATGGATATCATGAACTACCTGTAGATGTTCACTCAATTAGAACATTAAAATATTTATCAAATATTACAGATCCATATGTGGATGAAATAAATAATAGCTTAGATAAAACAGAAAAAGGAATAGTTAGAATTGCTACTTTTTTCCATGATGTTGGAAAAGGTAGAAATAAAGATCACCATATAGTTAGTGAAAAACTATTTAGAAATATGGCAAATGGTTTAGAGTTTAATAAAGAACATATTCAAATAATTGCAAAACTTATTAGATACCACAATATGATGAGTAAAGTTGCCACTAGTGAAGATATCTACTCTGAAAAAGTAATTAGAAACTTTGCAGGATTAGTTAAAACCAAAAAATTTCTTGATATGTTATATGTTTTAACTTATGCGGATATTTCAGCTGTTGGAAAAAATATTTATAAAAGTTCAACCGCATCTTTATTAAGAGAGCTATACACTCAAACTCTACCTGCATTTGAAAATACTTCTTTATTAACAGAAAGTGCAAGAAGAATTGCAAAAATAGATAGCATCAAAAAGCTAAAAGTTTATAAAGAATTACCATATATAGTTAAGAAAAAAATCTCTTATATATCTTCTAATCAAATCTTCTTACAATTAAAAGCATTAGATATTTTAGAATTGGCATTAAAAGCAAATGCTGTTGATACTTACTCTTATAAAATATTAAATGAACAAAACCTAACAATTAGAATAATTAGAAAAATTCCATTAAACTTAGGATATTTACTTGGGAAATTAGAGTTTCTAGATATTTTATCTATGAATATTTTCAAACTTGTTGATGATAAAAAATGTTTTGAAATACAATTTACTGAAAAAGTTGACGAGGGAGATTTATTATTTATAGAAGAGATTATAAATGCCTCTTTTGATATGAGTAAAAAAACAAATATCAAACAACCTAAAGTATTAGAAAAAGAGGTAGAAATAGATTGTAATCATACTTCTTATTTAGCTAGTATGAAAGTTCACGCAGCCGATCAAAAAGGTCTACTTGCATATATTACAAATATTTTTGATGATTTTAATGTTGAAATAGAGAGTGCAAAACTCTACTCAAATAGAGGAAGAGCAAGGGATTTATTCTTAATTGAAAAAAATGGAAACTTTTGTATGAATGCAGATAAAATTATTAATATAATTTGTAGCAATGGGGAGTAAAACTCCCTACTGCTTTTTTATTTAAAATATTTGTTTACTATTTCTAAAAACTCTTTTGGATTTTTATACCCTACAATTTTTGCCCCATTTATCTCACTATTGTTTTCATCCCAAAAGATTAATCCAGGAGGGCCTACTATTCCAAACTTTTTTTGTAAATCTTTATCATCTTGATTATTAGCTGTTACATCAGCTTTTAATAAAGTAAAGTTTTTTAGTTTTGCAATAACCTCTTCATCTTTAAAAGTTATCTCTTCTAACTCTTTACAAGCTACGCACCAATCAGCATAAAAATCCAACATCACTGGTTTTGAAGATGCTTTGATTGCTTCATCTAACTCTTTTAAGTTTTTTATTTTTTTAAAATTTAAGCTCTTAGACTCTTGTGAAACTACAGTTTTAGAACTTAGTTTTTCAAGTGGATTTAAAATATTACTTGCACCACTAATAGCTCCTACAAAGGCTAATGTTCCATAAATTAGTAGAAGCATCGAGATTAATTTTACTAAAATATGCTCATAAATTTTTAAATAAATTCCAGCTCCTAAAAATAGTAATGACCATAAAATCATAATATAAACAGGCTCTAAAACTCTATCTAACATCCAAATAGCAATAGCTAACATTACAATACCAAATATTCTTGTAATTGTTTCCATCCAACCACCTGGCTTTGGCATAAACTTACCAGCACCAAGTCCTATTAAAAGTAATGGCATTCCCATACCTAAACTCATAACAAAAAGAGCAAGTCCACCAAGTATTGCATCACCTGTTTGTCCAATATAAACTAAAGCTCCAGCAAGAGGAGGCGCAACACAAGGTCCTACAATTAGTGCTGATAAAAATCCCATAATTGCGATTCCTAAAACACCTTGTTTCTCTTTTCCCTCAGTTGTTTTATTAATCTTATTTTGAACAGATTGAGGTAATTCTAATTTAAAATACCCAAACATAGAAAAAGCCAAAGCCACAAATATAGCTGCAAAAGAGACTAAAACATATGGATTTTGAAGTGCAACTTGTAAATTAGCTCCAAATAAACCTGCTAAAACACCTGCTATTGTGTAAGCCATCGACATAGCAATTACATAAACCAATGATAAAAAGAAACCTTTTTTAGCTGTTAATTGACTATTTTGCCCAGCATTTACAATAATTGAAGATAAAATTGGAATCATAGGAAATACACATGGGGTTAATGAAAGCAATAATCCAAATCCAAAAAATGTAGCAAGTACCAATAAAACACTACCACTTTTTAAACTATTAGCAATAGTATCTGTCTCATTTAAAGTTGGACTTAGCTCTTCACTTGAAACACTTTTAAGCTCTTTATTTGAAGAACCTTTTAACTGCAATTCAATTAATTGATTCATAGGTGCATAACAAAGACCTGCTTTTGAGCATCCTTGAAAAGCAAAATCTAAAGTAACAAGATTAGAATTAACTTTTGATTTTAATAAAGAGTAAGGAACTTCCAAATTAATTGGGTCAAAATGTACAATAAACTCTTCATACTCAACAGCTTTTGGGAACTTAACTAAAGCTCTTAAATCAACAGTTTCAGGCTTAACAATAGATAATTTTAACTTTTCATCATATAAATAGATATCTTTACCTAAATCAAGTTTTATAATAACTTTATCGCTTTTTTCTTCATATGAGAATTTAAAAGCTTCATCAGGTGATAAAAAACTTCTTTCTATTGAAAAAGCAAAAACTGCCGAAAGAACAAGTAAAATAATTTTTTTCATTTATAAGCCTATTTTGATAAATATTTTTTTGTATTCTCTTTTAAGTCATCAACAGTTTGTACACCAACTTGTAAATGTTTAATCTCTCCATTATCTAAAAAAACAATGGTTGGAATACTTTTAACATCAAATCTTTTTATTAAATCTCTTTGAGCATCAATATCTATTTTATAAACAACAACATCCTTAGGTTTAATATCTTCAAAGCTATTTAAATTCTTTGAAATTATTTTACAAGGTGGACACCAAGTTGCATAAAAATCTATTATCACTTTTTTATCTTTTATTTTTTCATCAATATTTTCAGCTGTTAAGTGTTCAAATGCAAAAATATTTGTAATAAGAAATGTAACAATTAATAAAATTTTTTTCATAATAATCCCTCTTTTTTTTCGTATTATAGTTAAAAAGTGTGTAAATTTTGTTTAGCTATAAACTAACTTTCTAAATAAACTTATATATAAGATTTTTTTATGTAACATACACAAAATATTATTAGGATTGATGATGAGCTCAACATTAAAAAATATACTACCAAAAGACATAGACCCATTCTTAGAGGATAATACACCAATTATAGATATTAGAACTGATACAGAGTGGAATAGCACAGGAATGATAAAAGGTTCTTACAAGCTAACATTTTTTGATAATCAAGGAAACTATAACTTAGAAGATTGGTTAGAAAAATTTCAACAAATTGTAAAAAACAAAGATGATAAGTTTGTTTTAGTTTGTGCACATGCACATAGAACACAAAATGTTGGTGACTATTTAGCACAAAAACTTGAGTACACTAATGCATATCATTTACAAGGTGGAATTGCACTTTGGTTAGCTGACCAAAGGGATGTGGAAAAATAAAAGCCATAAATTTATGGCTTTTATAATATCTATTTACTCTCTTTTGCTTTTTGTAAAGCTTCCATAACTTCATCAAGGTTTGCATAAGGAATATGAGATTTCCACTCAATATCTTTACCATTTAGAGATATTCCCACGCTAACTACAGAATCTGTACCAGCACCATAAGGCTCAGTGATATTTGATACAAAAATTTTACCTTTTTTTGTTCCTGCTAATGAAATCTCAGCTATTTGTGTAGTTGTTGACATATAAATTCCTTTTAATTATTTTTTCTTTATTTTACATAAATAAACTTTTAAAATGTTAAATTATTAAATATTCAACTCTTTTTTAGGTATTCCCAAATAAAAGCCTTGAAACTCATCAATTTCAAGTTTAAATAAAATATCATATATCTCTTTTTTATGTACAAATTCAGCTACTGTTTTTATACCAATAGATTTAGCAAAAAGAGCAATATACTTAACTAATTCGTAAGAATCCTTATCTTTATCAATATTTTTTATTAAAGAACCATCTATTTTTAGATAATCAGGTTTTACATTTAAAATATGTTTAAAGTTTGAATATCCAGAACCAAAATCATCAATTGCAATTTTAATCCCCATATTTTTGTATCTAAGAATAAAGTTTTCTAAAATCTTATAATCCCAAACAAATTCACTCTCTAATATTTCAAATACAAGTTTTGAGTAATATTTTTTATCTAGTTTCTCAATCAAAGTATTAAAACTTTTTACAAATCCTGTATTTTGAATACTTTTAAAACTAATATTAATAGAGATTTGCTTATCTGTTTCAATAACTTTTTCCAAGACTTTTTCAATAAGTAATAAATTCACTTCATTATATTGCTTAGATTTTTTTGCAAAATCCAAAAACTTATCAGGAGAGATAAACTCATCTTTATTATCTTTAATACTTTTCATTCTCATTAATGCTTCATATTTTATAATATTGTTATTTCTATCATAAATAGCTTGATAAAAAGGCACTATATTATCATCTAAAATAGACTCTTTTATTTTACTTTCCCAATATTTAGACTCTTTTATTTTCTCTTTTACATCTAATTCATTATTATAAACATAAAAATTTCTATCACTTCTTTTTGCATTTCTAAGAGCAATATTAGCAGTTTTAAGAGGAAACTCTTGAGATACAGAAATACCAATGCTAATTGAAATATTCATCTCTAAATTATGCTCTTTTAATACAACCTTTTCATTAAAAAATAGAGCATTTAAATCATTTATCAAAGTTTCTAGATTATGTAAATTAAATAACTCTTGTCTACTTAGTAAAGCAAATACATCTCCATAAACTTTATATAATTTATACTCACTTTTCTTAGTAAATTTTGAAAGAATTTTTGAAACTTCTTTTAATAAATCATTCCCAATATCAAAACCATATAGTTCATTTACATCATCAAAATTATTTATATCAACTAAAATTAGAGTTGCAAATTCCACATCTTTTATATCTCTAAAAAATGCATTTCTATTTAATATTCCAGTTAAGCTATCGTAATATATTTTTTTCTCTAAATCTTTAGTTCTTTCACGAACTTCAAGCTCTAAATTTTTAATATTATCTTCAATCTTATTTAGCATAAAGTTAAACTGTTCCGATAAAATACCTATTTCATCGCCACTTTTTATGCTATTTCTAATACTAAAATCACCATTTTTTGCCTTATTAGAATTAACTATTAGTTCATTTATTGGTTTAACAATTCTACTAATTAAGTATATTCCTATTAGCACTAAGATAAAAAATAAAACTATGGAAAATCCAATTATTATATTTTTTATCTCATAAACATTTTTTAGTAATTCATCTTCATAATCAGAAAAAACAATATAAAAATCAAAATAATCATCATAATGAACCCAAGAGTTTAACTTATATGTGAAGTTTTTTAAATCACTCTCTTTATTCCAGTTATATGTAACTTTTTTATGTTCAAAAGAGGAGTTTCTAATCAAATCAAATATATTAATATTGTTTCTATTTATCTCTTTTATACTTTTATCTATGTAGTTTATATTTGGATAAAAAATGAACTTAAAATTTCTATCCAAGATATAAAAAAACCCACTATCTAGTTTTAAGTTTTTGAAATACTCTTTAATCTCTTTTAAAACAATATACTTTCTAATTTGTTCATCTTTTTTTATCTCATCTAAATATAAGCCAGAAACAACAATCAAATCTAACTCTTTTATATAATTACTATATGCTAATTTATCTGCTGTTTTTCTATCTTTATATTTATACCATTTGTATGTAGTATAAGTACTACCATTTTTTAGTGTATCTTTTATTAAATCTTTAAAAAATAGTTTATTATTTAAATCTGGCATTTCTAGTAAGTTTTTATTTACTAAGTCTTTATCAGGATGAAGAAGTACTTTTCCTTTTCTATCAATTAAAAAAATATAGTCAAGACTATTACCAGTTTTTATTTTTGAAATCTCTTCAAAAGATTTAGAATAAAAAGTATTTTTATCAATATTATTTAGTTTATATTCATTAAACTGATTTAATAAAATATTCTTAGAGATTATTACTAAATCTTTTATTCGTCTTTTCTCAAAAAGTAAATACTCATTTTTCAAATTTATTGAGTACTCTATTTTTGAATTTATTCTATTTATTACACTCTCTAATTGTATTTTTGAGTTGTTCTCTTCACTCTCTTTTAGATAATCAATAGTTTTTGGAAGAATAATAAAATTAATCAATACAAAATAAGAGATTATTACAAAAAGTAGTAAGCCTCCTATTTTGTATGAAATTTTGTTAAACATTAAGAAACTTTATTAATTGCAGTTCCAAAAGAGACTTTTTTATTTGTAAGTCTTTTAAGATTTATACTATCTTTTTCCCAAACCATTACAACAGTTGAGCCCATTTTAAAGTAACCTAAACAATCACCTTTTTTAACACTTAAGTTCTCATATTCATAAACATTTATCTCACTAGCATCTATATTAGTTTCAACTGCAGGTTCAAATTCAAATACCATTTGCCCAACATTTAAAGCACCCACAAAAACCATATAAAAAAGGTTTCCTTTATTATCAAAACACTCTATTATAACTCTTTCATTTTGACAAAACAGATCAATCTCTTTATTTAGATATTTTAAATTTACTGT
>CBFIGT010000095.1:0-4021 GCA_965662175.1 Arcobacter sp.
AAAACAGCAAAGAGCTAGACTTGTTGATGCTATGCAAGATTCATATCCATATATGCATGGTAAAAAAATTGCTATTTGGGGAGATCCTGATTTCTTATTAGGTTTAGTCTCTTTCTTAGTAGAAATGGGTTCTATTCCAACTCATATTGTGTGCCATAATGCACCAAGAAAAGGTTGGGAAGATGATATGAAAGCTATTTTAGCTAAATCAAATAGAGCTGATGAGTGTAATATTTGGCCTGGTAAAGATTTATGGGCTTTAAGATCACTATTATATACAGAGCCAGTTGATTTTATGATTGGTAATGTTTATGGTAAAGAGCTTTATAGAGATACAAAAACTCCATTAATCAGAATTGGTTTCCCAATTTTTGATAGACATCACTTACATAGATACTCTATGAGTGGTTATGAAGGTGGAATTAACCTTTTAACTTGGATTACAAATGGTATTTTAGACCAATTAGATGAAGAGACAAAAGATATCGCTGAAACAGATTATTTCTTCGATTCAGTAAGATAATCTTACAAAAACTAAAACTAGAAGATTTACTTCTAGTTTTTTTTAGCTTATCGTTATATATAAAAATATATAATGCTTTTTAAAGAGGGAAAAATGAAAAAGATTTTATTAATATTACTATTATTTAGTATTTCACTATATGCTCAAAAGATAAATATTGCCATTGCTGCAAATGTCAGTTATGCAATAAATGATTTAATAAAAGAGTTTAATAAAACAAATCCTAATACAGAAGTTCAAGTAACCCTTGGAAGTAGTGGAAAACTTACAGCCAAAATATCAAATGGAGCTCCTTATGATATTTTTATGTCTGCAAATATGAAGTTTCCAGAAGCTTTATATGAACAAAATATTGCTATTACAAAACCTATAGTTTATGCAAAAGGTAGTCTTGCCATAATAAGTTCAAAAAATATTTTATTGTCAAAAGATTTAAGATTTTTAAAAGATAAAAATATTGATAAAATTGCTATTGCAAATCCTAAAACAGCTCCTTATGGGAAAGCTATGCTTGAGGCTTTAAAAAATGCTAAGATATATGAAGATATAAAAAACAAATTTGTTTATGGTGAATCTATCTCCCAAACAGTAACTTATGCTATAAAAGCAGCTGATTTAGGTTTTATTGCAAAATCATCTTTATATAGTCCCAAAATGAAAAGATTTCAAAACTTTATAGATGTGGATGCAAAGCTATACACTCCAATAAGTCAAGGAATAGTAATTCTTAAAAATGCAAAAGATAATAAAGAAGCAAAAGCTTTTTATGATTTTATCTTAAGCACTAAAGCAAAAAAAATATTTGAAGATTATGGATATATACTACCATGAACAAAATTGTCGCAATCGTTACAAAAATAGAAAGAATTGAAAGCTTGCATATTGTTAGTTTTCAATTTAACAATTACAAACTTGAAATGATGAGTTTAGAGTTAGGAGAAGATGTTAAAGTTGGACAAAAAGTAGTTCTTGGAGTAAAACCAACACATATCTCATTTGCAAAAAATCTTGATGGAAAAATAAGTATTTCAAATCAAATAAGAGCAAAAATAAAAGGTATAAATAAAGGAAAACTTTTAAGTAGTGCTATTTTTGAGACAAACTATACACTAATAGAGAGTGTATTTACATCAAGTAGTTTAAAAGCAATGAATTTACAAGTTAGTGATGAATTTACAATTTTAATAAAAGCTAGTGATTTATCTATTTTAGAGGTGAAAAATGATTGAGATATTACAAAACTTAGAGTTTGAACCCTTTTTGATCTCTTTTAAATTAGCATTTATTACAACTTTGATTTTGTTTATTATAGCCTTACCACTTAGCTGGTACCTATCACAAACAAAGTCAAAAGTAAAACCAATACTAGAAGCAATAACTGCCTTACCAATAGTTTTACCACCCTCTGTTTTAGGTTTTTATTTACTTTGGGCACTCTCACAAAACTCACCAATTGGAAGGTTTTTTGATGATGTTTTAGGTGTAAAATTGGTGTTTAATTTTACAGGACTTGTAATTGCTAGCTGTTTTTATAGTCTACCTTTTATGGTACAACCCTTACAAAGTGGATTTGAATCTCTAAATAAAAATATGCTTGAAGCTAGTTTTATAAGTGGAAAAGGAAAAATAGAAACAATCCTAAAAATAGCCCTACCAAATATAAAACCAGCACTTTTAACAGCAATAATAGTAACCTTTGCACATACAGTTGGAGAGTTTGGAGTTGTTTTGATGGTAGGAGGAAGTATTCCAGGTGATACAAAAGTAGCTTCAGTTGCCATCTATGAATTTGTAGAGATTATGGATTATGATAGTGCTCATATTTATAGTGCTATTATGGTGATTATGAGTTTTGTGGTTTTACTTAGTGTTTATATTTTTAATGGAAAAATGAAAAAAGTTGGCTTTTAGTTTATTAAATAATATTATGCTATATTTTATTATAACTATCAAGGGAAAATAAAATGACTAATTTAGATGCAAAAGACTCAATAATATCAAATGAAATCATCAAAACTAAAATCCATACAATAAGAGATTTACAAGTTATGCTAGATAGTGATTTAGCTGAACTTTATGGAGTACAAACAAAAAGACTTAATGAACAAGTTAAAAGAAATATTGAAAGATTTCCTGAAAATTTTCGATTTCAATTAACTGAATTAGAAAAAAATGAGCTGGTCGCAAAATGCGACCACCTTGAAAATTTAAAATTTTCAGCTTCTCAACCATATGCATTTACAGAACAAGGTGTAGCAATGCTTTCGGCAATTCTTAAAAGTAATATTGCCATAAAAGTTAGTGTAAATATAATAAATACTTTTGTAAATATGAGAAGAATCCTATCTTCAAATAATCAACTCTTTCAAAGACTAGAACAAATAGAAAAACGACAAATATCATATGAGCTAAAAAGCGATGAAAAGTTTGAAAAAATATTTAACGCAATAGAAGAAAAATCCATAAAACCAAAGCAGGGTATATTTTATGATGGTCAAGTTTATGATGCTTATATTTTCATATCTGACTTAATCAAAAGTGCAAATAAAAGTTTAGTATTGATTGATAACTATATTGACGATACTATTTTAACCCTATTATCAAAAAGAAACCCTAAAGTAGATGCTACTATTTATATAAAAAATATATCTAAACAACTAGAACTAGATTTAAAAAAACATAATACTCAATATGATGAAATCAAAATCAAAAAATTTGAAAATGCCCATGATAGATTTTTAATAATCGATGAAAAAGAGATTTATCACATAGGAGCAAGTTTAAAAGACTTGGGTAAAAAATGGTTTGCTTTTTCTAAGTTAGATATAGAAGCTTTAGATATGTTATCTAAGATAAAAGGAAATTAATGGAACTAGTTTATTTATGGGTTAAAGAGTATAAAAATATAAAAAATCAAGGTTTTAACTTTTCTCCTAGGTTTGAATGTGAGTATGATGGTGAAAACTTAACTGTAACAGATAAAGAAGAAACAGGTGAGTTTTATCCTAAAAACTTTTTTGGTGATAATATAAATATCACTGCTATTGTTGGTGAGAATGGGAGTGGGAAGAGTAGAATTCTTGAATGTATAGAAAAAATTATATTGAAAGATGAAGGGGAGGATATAAATGAATTTAAATATATTTTAGTTTATCAAAATGAAGTACCTCTATATATTTCAAATCTTGAAATAAACAAAAAAATTGAAAAGCGAGATGTTTTTTGTGATATTTGTTCTTTAGTATATAGATATAATGTTTTAAATGAAGAAAAACATCAAGCACAATATTATAGTTCTGCAAACTTACATTATTTAACACTTGAAAAACAAGGAATAATAAATATACTCTCTGCAAAGCAAGATGATATGAATACTTTTCATATTTCCTCTTTTATGTATCTACCTGAAAAAGTAGAAGTTTCAGTGAAGGCATATGAAAAATTAATTCAAGAACATACATCTTTACTTAACTTTAAAAATGAAGACACAATAAGAGA
>CBFIGT010000095.1:4031-8937 GCA_965662175.1 Arcobacter sp.
TTATGATCAATATTTGTCAATTCTTTATATTAGACAAAAAGGTCTAGATGTAGATGCTAATGTATTTAATAATAGAGAATCACTTCTTAATAATACAAAAAAATCTATATCTATAGATGAGTTTATTACTTATTTCACAACAGTATTTAATATGAAAGAATATGAAATATCAAAACTAACTCAAAAACAAAAAGACATTTATTTTCACAAAGATTACTGGCATTATTTTGATTTTGATTTTATTGATGAAAAAGGGAGAAGATACAATCATTTAAGCCATGGAGAGAAAGTCATTTATTCTCAACTTTTAAATATTTTCTTTTATATAAATGGGAAGGCTAATGAAAAAGTATTATTCTTATTTGATGAGCCAGAAACATCATTACATCCTAATTGGCAAAAACAATATATAAATGAAGTTACCAATTTATTAAAAAAAATCCCTAAACAATATCATTTTGTTTTTGCTACACATTCTCCTTTCTTATTATCAGATTTACCTAAAGAAAATGTAATCTTTTTAGAAAAAGATAAAGAATCTGGAAACTGTAAAAATGTTACAAAAGAAACAGAAATAAATACCTTTGGAGCAAATATTCATACTCTTTTATCTCATGGTTTTTTTATGGAAGATGGACTTATGGGTGAGTTTGCAAAAAATAAAATTGAAGAGATAAAAAAATTTTATGATGTTGTAAAAAAAGAAGATAATCCAAAAGAAAAATACTTAGAAGAATATAATAAAAAAATCAATGACTTTGAAAATATCCAAAGTATCATCGGCGAACCTTTTTTAAAAACAGTAATTAAAAACTACCTTGATGAATTAGAGATTATATTTCATGGTAAAAAAGAGTTTTTAAAAAATGAAATTAAAAGATTACAAGACTTAGAAAAGAGTTTAGATGACTAAACTAAATTA
Organism: Arcobacter sp.; assembly: GCA_965662175.1. Classification (GTDB taxonomy): domain Bacteria; phylum Campylobacterota; class Campylobacteria; order Campylobacterales; family Arcobacteraceae; genus Arcobacter. The sequence goes on from CBFIGT010000095.1 coordinate 4,954, forward strand.
TGAGAATTATGTAGTAGAAAAAGATTTTAATATAGAAAATAAATATCTAAACTCAATTCTGAAACCAAAATTTAAAACATCTAATAAAAATATATTAAAAACATTTAATCTAATAAAAAAACAAAATTACCTATTTAGAGAAATTTTTAAAAAAGTAAATTTACAAGAAATTATTTTAGCAAATGAAAATGAATTAAAAAATATTATAAATATAATAAGTCCAAGACTAGAAAAGTTAAAATATAAACATAAATCTATAATAATCAGAAAAATCAAAAACCTCTTTAATTATAGTGATAAATATCAAAGTGCTGTTTTAACACCCTTTTTTACAGAAAACTTCAATTTTAGAACTTGCTTTTATTGTAATAAAGATTTTATCAATAACTTTGAAGATAATACCGAAAAATTAGTCTCAACTTTTCAATTAGACCACTTTTATGATAAAGGTACATATCCATATTTAGCACTTTCTTTTTATAATCTTATACCATCTTGCCCAACTTGTAATTCCTCAAAAGTAAAAGGCAGTGAAAATTGTTTCCAAATTTGTATTGCACCAAATGATAAGGATTTTAACTTCCATGAAAGAGTTAAATTCAAACTAATTTTAGATGAATCTTGCAAAAATTTACATATAGAATCAAAAGATGATATAGATATATCTTTAAAAGAACAGTTTACAAATAAATACGATAAATACATAGAAGTATTTAAATTAAATGAAAGATATAAATCACACAAAGATATAGTTTATGACATGATAAAAAAGGCTGAACTTTATCCAGAAAGTAGATTAAAAGAGTTAGAAAATTTAACAGGTATTCCATTTCAACAAATTAAAAAAGATATTTTTAATTTAATTGATGAAAATGAAGATTTATCTAAAAAACCTTTTAGTAAACTAATAAAAGATATAAGTGAAGAGTTAAAATTAATATAGGAAATAAAACATGAAAAACAAAAAAAAGAACTTACTAATAATAATCTCAACAGACAATGTTGACTCAATACTAAAATTTCCACTTCTTTATGGTGGTGTTTCTATTCCTAGAGGATATTGGAAAAGGGTACATATTATATTTTGGGGTGCTTCTATAAAAACTTTGGTTAAATCTAAAAAAATAAAAACAAAAGTACAAGAGATGCAAAAAGATGGGGTTGAGTTTAGTTCTTGTATAGTTTGTGCCCAAGAGTATGGGGTGATTAAAAAGCTAGAAAAAATAGGAATAGTTTGTAATCATACAGGTGAACTTTTAAATGAAGCCTTACAAAATGATAAAAAATGGGCGACACTAACTATATGATAAAAATAGATATAAACAAACAACTTCATGGCTCAAATGGCCAGATGAATTTAGATATTGATTTAGAGATAAAAGAGGGTGATTTTGTAGCTCTTTCAGGTCTTAGTGGAAGTGGAAAAACTACACTTCTTAGGATTTTAGCCGGACTTGAAGAAGCGAATGGCGTTATTAAAGTTGATGATGAAATTTGGATGGATGAAAAAACATATTTAAAAGCACAAAAAAGAAAGATTGGTTTTGTTTTTCAAGATTATGCACTATTTCCTAACTTTACAATTTTGGAAAATCTTTTATATGTAAATAAAGATAAAGCCTTAGCAAAACATTTACTTGATATCACAGAGTTATATGAACTAAAAAATAGACTCCCAAATACCCTTAGTGGTGGACAAAAACAGCGTGTTAGTCTTTGTCGAGCACTTATGAACAGACCAAAACTTTTACTTATGGATGAACCATTATCAGCCTTAGACCCTGCAATGAGAACAAAACTTCAAAATGAGATTCTCTCACTTCATAAAGAGTTTAATACAACTACAATAATGGTAAGCCATGATCCAAGTGAGATTTATAGATTAGCTTCTAGAGTATTAGTTTTAAATCAAGGGAAAATCATAGATGATGGAAATGCTAGAAAAGTACTACTAAAAACAAGTGGAAGTGCTAAATTCTCTTTTGAGGGAGAACTCCTTGAGATCATAAAAGTTGATGTGATTTATATAGCTATTATCTCCATTGGGCAACAGCTTGTGGAAGTGGTTATTAGTAGTCAAGAAGCCCTAAATTTAAAAATAGGTCAAACTGTAAATGTAAGCACAAAAGCCTTTGCCCCACTTGTAAAATGATATTTTAATCTCTCTTCTTCTTATGGAACACTTTTTGCATATATCTTTTTGACCTTTTGTAGTTAAATTTAAAGAGTAAAATTTCGGTTTTACTCTTTTTTTTAGAAGGAATTTTAAAAGGATTAATCTGATGTCTGAAGCAACTTTTGAAGCAACACTTAACTTTGCAAAAAACTTTTCAAATTATAAAGAGTTTTATATAAAAAGCAATGAGCTTATTTTCTCTAAACTTGGTCTTGGTACTTTTAATAAAGAGCCTTATAAAGAGGAGAACTATATATTTCACTATATTGAGGGTGTAAAAGAGTCTGTTAAAAATGGAATTAATCTAATAGATAGTGCTAGTAATTATAGATATGGTCAAAGTGAAAAAGAGATTGGTATTGCACTAAAAGAACTTTTTGAAGAGAAAATAGCTAAAAGAGAAGAGCTTATTATTTGTTCAAAAGGCGGTTTTATACAACTTGAATATCCTTTTCCAAAAAATCCATATATTTGGATTGAAGAGAATATTATAAACAAAAAACTTGCCACAAAAGAGGATATAGAGTTAGACCAACACTGTTTAAGTGCTGATTTTATAGAGTGGTCATGCAAAAAATCTTTGGAAAATATGGGTATTGAGAAGTTTGATATCTATTATTTACACAATCCTGAAATTCAAATATCAAAACTTGGATACAAAAAATTCCTAAAAAAAGTAGAGTCTATTTTTAAAAGATTTGAAAAAATGGTAGAGATGGGAATGATAAGATATTATGGGGTTGCTGTTTGGAATGGTTTTATAGACAGTAGCACAAATGAACATATAAATTTAGAAGATTTAGTTGAAATAGCTTTAAAAGTAGCTGGTGAAAATCATCATTTTAAATATATTCAAACACCTTTTAATATAGCCAAAACCTCTATTTATACCCTTCCTACTCAAAAAGTAAAAGGTGAAGAGTGTACTTTACTTCAAGCAGCACATAGATTAAAAATAGGAGTTATAAGTAGCTCATCACTACTTCAAATGAATCTGTTTAAAAAATCATTTAAACCAGAAGTTGGTTATTTACTTGATAATAAAATGGTTTTAGAAAATGATGTTCAACTAGCACTTCAATTTGTTCGTTCAACTCCTGGAATTATTAGTTCACTTTTTGCTTCAAAAACTCCTGTTCATATTAGAAAAAATTTAGAGATTACAAAACTTAAAACTACTCCAAAAGCAAATTATGACCTTATGTATAGAGTTTAGTCATGATTTATGATGTTGTGGTTGTTGGTGGTGGAGTTGCTGGTCTTATGGCAGCAATTGAGGCTAAAAAAGTAGATAATAGTGTAGCACTTATAACAAAAGGAAATATTTTTAAATCAAATTCAGCCATGGCAAGTGGTGGTATAAATGCTGTTTTAAATAGTGAAGATAGAAGAGGTTTAACTCAACATATTGAAGATACTTTTAACTCAGCAAAAGGTTTAGGGGATATAAATGCTATCACTTATATGTGTGAAAAAGCCTCTGATATTATCTCAAAACTAATCTCTTATGGAGTTCATTTTGATAGGGATGAAAAAGGAAATATTCTTCAAAGACCATTTGGCGGTGGTGCTATTAATCGAACTTGTTATGTGGGAGATAAAACTGGCTTTGCAATAACTCAAGCTTTGATAAAAAAAGCAAAAGAGCTTGGAGTTGAATTTTTAGTTAACAATTTTGTTTTAAATCTTGCAAGTTACGAAAAAAAGATAAGTGGAGTAATCTGTTTAAGACGTATGGATTCAACAGTCTTAGTTTATCCTGCAAAAGCTGTAATATTAGCAGGTGGTGGATATGCAGGTATTTTTAG
>CBFIGT010000096.1:0-8880 GCA_965662175.1 Arcobacter sp.
TGAAATTAGATTGATTGATGAGATATATTTTAATAAAAAAAGAGATGATTTTGGAGCATCTCAATTTTTTGAGCTTATTTATAATGGATTAAAAATATTGCTAATAAATACAAAATTAGCTAGTTTAAATAGTAAAAATAGAGTAGAACAAGTTAATGAAATTCTTAAAAAAATAGAAAAACTACCATCTTGTGATTTAGTAGTTTTATGTGGAGACTTTAACGCAATTAGTGCTTATACTGAGATTATAAATATAAAAAAACGTGGTTTTAGAACAATAAACAAAGAGAATACCCACAAAGACAAAGTTATTTTAGACTATATATTTTATAAAACAAAACAAAAAGTTAAAGTTGAGAGTAAAGTTTTATTAAAAGATTTTAGTGAACATTATTGTTTGATTAATATATTTAAATTTGATTAAGGTATCAAATAACCTTGACCTTGAACATTTTCAAGAATATCTTTTGATGTTTTAACTCTTAATCTTTTGATAAATGTTCTTAATCTTTCATCATTTACCTCTTCTTTCCATAGGGCTTTTTTTATAGTTTCACTATTTACTAGATTACTTTTATTTTTTACTAATAGATAAAAAAACTCTTTCTCTCTTTTTGTAAGATTTATTAAAACACTGTTTTTATATAAATTTAAACTATTGTTATCAAAGATAAAATTATCTTTTAGTTTAACTATTTTTTGTTTATTTATTTTTAAAGCTAAGTTTTCTAAGTATTTTAAAACTTCATCTGGATCAAAGGGTTTAATAAAATATTTATTGATACCCAAATCAATTGCTTTTAAAAGTTTTTCTCTATCTGAGTGGGCACTTAAAATTATAATAGGAGTATTTTCATCTAACTGTTTTATAATAGTTGTCATCTCAAGTCCATCACATAAGGGCATCATAATATCAGTAATTACAATATCTGGTTTAAAAGTTTTGAACTTTTTTATTCCCTCTTTTCCATCTTTTGCTGTAACAACAGAGTAAAAAGAGTCTAGAATCGCATCTTTTAATAACAAAGCTAACTTTTTTTCATCTTCTACGATTAAAACTTTTAAATTTTTTAAAAACATATTATCCATAACTATCCAATCTAATCTAATGGTATTTCAATGGTAAAACAAGAACCATTTTCTATATTTTTATGTTGAAGTGTACCCTCTAAACTTTTTTCTATAATCATTTTAGACATAAAAAGTCCTAATCCTGTCCCCTGTGATTTATGTTTTGTAGTATAATAAGGCTCAAAAATTTTATCTAAATCCTCTTTTTTCACACCAAGAGCATTATCTATTATCTCAATTTTTATTATCTTTTTATTTGAAACCATCTCTTCTTTTAGCTTGATTAAAATTTTTTTATTTTTTATTTCATTTATATTAAAGGCATCTTTTGCATTTTGTATAAGATTTATAATAACTTGAGAGAGTTCATTTGAAATACCAATTACTTTAAACTCTTTTGAATAATTAAACTCAATATCTATATTTTCACTCTCAATTAACTTTTTTAAAATTGTTAAAGCATCATTAATAGACTCATTTAATATAAAACTTTTTCTCTCTTTTTGGGGATTAAAAAAGTTTGTAAAATCTTCAATTGTTGAGGACATGTTTAATATAAGGTTTTTACTATCACTATAAAGCTCTTCAATTTTTTCATTTTCATTTTTAGTAAAAGCTTTTTTCATATTAAAAATAGTTAAATTTAACTCTGTTAGTGGTTGTCTCCATTGGTGAGCAATATTAGCTAACATTTGACCTAAACTTGCCATTCTTGATTGCCAAAAAAGAAGTTTTTGTTTCTCTTCATTTTTTTTAATCTCTTCTTGGACTCTTTTTTCAAGTGTTTTATTAAGATTTTGTAACTCTAAGGTTTGAAGATGAACTTTTTTTTCTAAATTTATATTTAGTTCATTTAACTCTTTATCTTTTTGTTCTAAATCTTTTTTTAATTCAACCTCTTTTGTAACATCATAACGAATAGCAATAAACTCTTTAATCTCATTATTTTCATCTAAAATTGGTGTAATTGTAGTATTTAAATAGACTGTTTTCCCATCTTTTGTTAGATTTTTAACAGTAGTTTTATAGGATTTTTTATCCAAAATAGTATCCCAAAGAAGAGTAAAATTCTCTTTTGGGATATCAGGATGTCTTACAATATTGTGATTTGAACCAAGAAGCTCTTTTTTTGTAAAACCTGAAATTTTACAAAATTCATCATTTACAAAGGTTATTATTCCATTTATATCAGTTTTTGATACAATATTTGAATTTTCAATTGCTTCTTGATAAGTTTGGCTCATTTTAATTATTTTTTATTTAAAAGTTCACAAGCCTCTTTTGCATGATATGTAATAATAATATCAGCACCAGCTCTTTTAAAAGAAATTAATGTTTCAATCATAATTCTTTCATAATCAATAAGTCCAGCAGCACCTGCATGTTTAAGCATAGCATATTCACCTGACACATTATAAACAGCTAAAGGAAGATTTGAAGCATTTCTGATCTCTCTTACTATATCTAAATACGCTAAGGCTGGTTTAACCATAAGAATATCAGCACCTTCTCTTTCATCTTCAAGTGACTCTTCAACTGCCTCTCTTCTATTTGCTGGATTCATTTGATAGCTTCTTCTATCTCCAAAAGATGGAGTTGATTCAGCTACATCTCTAAAAGGTCCATAATAAGCACTAGCAAATTTTGTTGAATATGCCATAATTGGTAGGTTTTCAAAACCATTTTCATCTAAAGCTGTTCTTAGTGTTTTTATAATTCCATCCATCATTCCAGAAGGGGCTATCATATCAGCACCTGCACGTGCATGCACTAAAGCTTGTTGTGCTGAAATTTCTAATGTTTTATCATTATCAACTGTTTGAGTTTTTGGGTCTAAAATTCCACAATGCCCATGATCTGTATATTCACAAAAACATAAATCAGTTACTACAAACATAGTAGGAAACTTCTCTTTTACAGCTTTAATTGTTCTTGCAATAATACTCTCATCACATAAACATTCACTTCCAACTGAATCTTTTACATCAGGTACTGCAAATAAAATAATTGAGTTTAATCCAATTGTTTGAATATATTCACACTCTTTTAAAATCTCATCAATACTCATTTGAAAAACACCTGGCATAGATGCAACTTCTGTTTTAATGCCTACACCTTCTTTTACAAATAATGGATATATAAAATCATTTGAGCTTAGGTTTGTTTCTTGAACTAATGCTCTTAAATTTTCATTAATTCTTAATCTTCTTAATCTTTTAAACATATTATTTACCTCTTTTAGATATAATCACCACCATTTTAACAGTTTAAGGTTTAAAAAGATATGAATATTGAAGAATCAAATATTGCAAACTTGCCAACAACACATGGCAGTTTTAAAATACAATCTTTTAAAGAACATCACAAAGAACATCTAGTAATTTTTACACAAAATTTAGGTGATGTTGTAAACGTTAGAATTCATTCAGAGTGTTTAACAGGAGATGCAATTGGCTCTATTAAGTGCGATTGCCAAGCTCAATTAAACTTTGCCCTTGATTATATAAATGAAAATAGTGGAATGGTTATATATTTAAGACAAGAGGGAAGAAATATCGGACTTTTAAATAAAGTAAATGCTTATGCATTACAAGATAAAGGTATGGATACAATTCAAGCTAACCATCAGTTAGGTTTTAATGCTGATGAAAGAACTTATGAAATAGTTGAATATATTTTAAATAAATTTGATATAAAAAGAATTAATTTGATTACAAACAATCCTAAAAAAGTGGAGAGTTTAACAAATATTGAGATTTGTAAAAGAGTACCTGTTATTGTTGGTCAAACTGATGATAATAAGGGATATTTAAAAGTTAAAAAAGAGCAAATGGGGCATTTACTGTAGTGAATTTAGATAATTTAAAAGATTTAGAATTAGGTGTTGAGTTTTTAGAAAAGTGCAATGAATTTAAAAAATTCTTGCAACATTGGGGTAAAGTTCATAATTTATCAGCTGAATTAGAGGATGATAAAATAGATAATAATATCATGGACTCTGTTTATCCTCTGAGGTTTATAAAAGATGTAAAAAGTATTGCTGATATAGGAACAGGTGCTGGTTATCCAGGTCTTATTTTAGCAATAGCACGTCCTGATATAAAATTTTATTTAATAGAACCAAGGGGAAAAAGAGTTGCTTTTTTGAACTTTGTAAAAAACTCTTTGGCTTTAAATAATGTAGAGATTTTATGTAATAGAGTAGAGTATGTAAAAGATATCGAAGTTGAACTTATAACTTCACGAGCTGTTACAAATACCTCTTTATTACTTGATATTACAAAAAGTATATCAAATGAAAATACCTCTTACCTTTTTTATAAAGGAAGTATGCTTGAATCAGAGATAGAAGAGGCTAAAATAAAAAAGTATGAAATAGTGAAAAAAGATGATAGAAGAAGCTATTTATACATAAATAAAGGGAATTGATGATTTTTAAAGTTCTTGCAATTATTGCGGTTCTATTTATTATTTATCTACTTTTTTTCAAGAAAAGTAGAGAAAGCGATGTAAATTTAAAAGAACAAAAGAAAAACAAAGAGAAAATTGAAGATATTATGGAAGAGTGTCCAACTTGTAAAACTTTTGTTTCAAAAAAAGAGGCTATTTTAAGTAATGGCAAATATTTTTGCTCAAAGGAGTGTTTAAAATGATTCTATTAGGAGATACATTAGTTCCCTATGAGGATATTTTTTATATCAACTCTATTGATGATATAAAAAATAGTAAAGCTAATTCGACTTTAGTTTTTTCATATAAAGATGAACTTTTAAAATATTGTTTTGAAAACTCTTTATTATATGCTGTTTTAGTTAAGTCTTTAAAAGAGGCTATTTATGCAAATGCTTTAAATGCAAAATATATAGTTTGTGATAAAAACTTAGATAAATCTATTCAAGATATAGCTGAAAACTATATGTTTGATTCAAAGATTTTATCAATAATTGAAAATAGTGATGAAATAGAAAATATTGCCTCAAAACAAATTGATGGTGTAATATATAAAAAGCTTTTAGGATAGTTATGAAAGAGATATTAGATATTGTAGTTATTGTTATATTTTCAATAATTGTTTTTGGATTTATTAGAGGTTTTAACAAACAACAAATTGATAAACATACAAAAAAATTAGATGAGATTGAAAAAAGAAAAAAGGAACAAAATGAATAAACCATTATTAATCGAAATAGGAGTAGAAGAACTACCTGCTATTCCATTTTTAAAAGAGTTAGCAAATATTGAAAAGAAATGGACAGATATTTTAGAAAAATATAAACTTTTATGTGATTTTGACTTCTTTTATACTCCAAGAAGATTAGTACTTTGGCATAGAGAGTTTAACCTTTCTCAAGAAGATTCTATTATTGAGCAGTTTGGTGCACCAACGGCAATTGCTTATAAAGAGGGTAAACCAACAGGCGCAGCTATTGGTTTTGCTAAAAAATGTGGAATTAATGTTGAAGATTTGGAAACTATTAATAATGGTAAAGATGATGTTCTATACTTCAAAAAAGAGGAAAAAGGAAAAGATTCTAAACTTCTTTTAAATGATATGATTAATGAGTTTATCTCATCACTTGTATTTGGAAAATCTATGAGATGGGCAGATAGAAGTGATAGTTTTATTAGACCTATTAGAAGTTTAGCAATTGTTTTAGGTGAAGAGATAGTTGAGGGTGAACTTTTTGGTGTAAAATCATCAAACAAGTCATTTGCTCATAGAATGGTCTCTTATGAGCCATTTACTTTTGATTTTGCTGGGGATTACTTTTGCAAATTAGATAAAAATGGTGTTATTTTATATCCAGAAGAGAGAAGAAAAACAATTTTAGCTCAAATGAAAGAGTTAGAGTCTAAAAATGGTATTAAAATTGATATTGATGCAGAATTATTAGATGAAGTTGTAGCAATTACAGAGTTCCCAACAGCACTATTGGGTAAATTTGATGAGGAGTTTTTAGAGTTACCCGAAGAGGTTATTGTAACATCTATGAAAGAGCATCAAAGATATTTTGCTGTTTATAAATATGGTCTTTTAACAAATAACTTTGTAGTAGTATCTAATTCAAAAACGGAAGATTTTTCACATATTATTGCTGGAAATGAAAAAGTACTAAGACCTAGACTTGCAGATGGAATGTTTTTTTATAAAAATGACTTAGCAAATGGTTTGCAAAATGAGGGACTTAAAAAACTTACTTTTGTTGAGGGCTTAGGTTCTATGTATGAAAAATGTGAAAGAGAAGAGAAAATAGCTTCATATTTAGGAAATATCTATAATATAGAGGAAAAAGAGCTTTTAAGTAAAGCTGTAATGCTTTCAAAAGCTGATTTAATGTCTGAAATGGTTTTTGAGTTTACTGAACTTCAAGGACTTATGGGATATTACTATGCAAAAGCTGCTGGTGAGGATGAGTTAGTTTATACAGCATTAAAAGAGCAGTATTTACCTGATGGTGAAGATTCAGAGCTTCCATCAAATAAGTTTTCAGCTATTGTAGCCCTTTCATATAAACTTGATAGTTTATTAGGACTATTTTCTGTTGGAAAGATTCCAACAGGTACAAAAGACCCGTTTGGACTTAGACGAGCAGCAGCTGGAATTGTAAAAATTGCAATTGAGCATAAACTTGAAGTAAATTTATCTAATATTGTTGATGATTTATCATCAAATTATAGTGGGTTAGATAAAGAGAAACTAATCTCATTTTTCAATGAAAGATTATTTAAAATATTTGATGTAAATCCATCTGTATTAAAAGCAGTTTTAGGAAGCGGTGAGGGTGATATTTATAAGATTTCTCAAAAACTTTGTGCTTTAAATGCTATTGTTTTAAGTGATGATTTTAAAGAAGCAAGTGCTACTTTTAAAAGAGTTGCAAATATCATTAAAGATATTGATGTGGATGGAAATTTATCTGTTGATGAGAGATTATTTGAAGATAAAGAAGAGAAAGAGCTTTTTGCTTCTTATGAAAATGTAGTAAATAAAAACTATGCAAATTATGAAGATGAGTTAGATGCTTTATTTGCTTTAAAACCAAAGCTAGATAACTTTTTTGATAATGTTTTTGTAAATCATGAAAATGAAAGTATTAAAACAAATAGAAAAAATCTTATTGGTTTAGTTTATCAAGCATTTAGAAAAATTGCTGATATTAAAGAAATCACTATTTAATTAAATTTATAAAAATAGCTACAAAATATGTAGCTATTTTTTACTCTTTTATTTCATTTATCACTGTATCAACATTTTCAATGTGTACAGATACTATATCTTTATCATACAGTTTTTGCGTACGACCTGGAGTTCCCATATATATTAAATCTCCTGGCATAAGTGTAAAATAATGACTTAGATAACTTACAACTTTTGCTGGTTTATGTATCATATTTTTTGTATTTTCTTGTTGCACTATTTTACCATTTAGTTTAGTTGTTAAAAGTAAATTATTATAATCAACTCCAAGAGCAATTTTAGAGCCAATTGGTGCAAAACCATCACTAGCTTTTGACCTAAGCCACTGCAAATCACTACTTTGCCAATTTCTCTCCGTTAGGTCATTTCCAACTGTTACACCAAGAATATAATCTTTTGCCTCTTTTTCACTAATATTTTTTGCTTCTTTAGATATTATTAAAACTAATTCACCCTCAAAATGTACATTTGAAGCATCTTTTGGAAGATATACTTTTTCTCCTGATGCAATTAGTGATGTTGGTAGTTTTAAAAACATTGGAGGTGGTGCATCATAAGAAGAGGGCAAATGACTAGCAAAATTCATTCCAGCTGCAAAAACTTTTATTTAAGCTATTCTTTATAGGATTGCTTTATTATGGTAGTTTAATATTTTCTAAAACCCAATTTGCTTTTTTAGGCTCTTTGAAGTTTTGTTGTAAGGCATAATAATCTCCATCTTTAACTCTAGCTACTGTAGTAAGTCTAGTTTCAGATTCTTTTTTAGCTATAATTTTTGCTGTTTTCCAGTTATCATTACTTTCAAGTTTTATTAAATAACTTGCAGTTTTATCCTCATTATGTGTAACTCCAACTATTGTGCCATCACTATTTACTAACATTCCATCAAATCCTCTATAAATATCATCATCCATACTTACTCTACTTACTTCTTTTGGATTATCAAGAGAGATTTTTACTAATTGCCATTTTCCATCTCTTGGCACTGTATCTGAGACTATAAGTGTATTATCATTTACAACTTCTAAACCATTTGCAAGACCTAGTTTATCACCTTTATAAAATAGTGTTGGAGTGTTATTTTTATCTACTTTATAAACAGCACCAGCTTTAAAATCACTTATATAAATATTACCACTTTTATCACTTGTAATATCGTTTGCAAAATATGCTTCTTGATTTGGATTTACTGTTGTTAAATCAATATTTGCTTTTAATTTACCATTTGAAAGCTCATAAATAAATAGATTTGCATTTCCTTTTGTATTTGGGTCTTTATCAAAAGCTTCTTCTCTATTTAAACCTGCTGCATAAAGTTCATCTCTATTATAATCTATATGAATACCTGCTGTCTGAAGAGGAGTAGTTTTTGTAAATGCACTTACATTTGACTCTTTATCAATTTTTATTATACTCTTTGCACTTAAAGAACCTAAATAAAAATCACCTGTTTTTAAATTATACTCAACACCCTCAGGAAATTGTCCTGGAGCATTTACTGTAATATCTTTTGCAAATAAAACTCCTGATGTTAAACCTAAAGCTAAAATTGTAGCTAGACTTAATGTTCTAATTTTCATGCTTTTCCTTTTTTATAATTTTTTATTTAT
>CBFIGT010000097.1:0-8676 GCA_965662175.1 Arcobacter sp.
CTGTAGCTTTTGCATCTATCGTATAATTTCCATCTTTCATATTTGAAGTATCAAAAATAGTACTATAATCACCGTTTTCATCTGCAATAACTGTTTGAGTGATTATTATTCCACTTGAATCTTTTAAGCTAATCTCAACAGATGATTTAGCTTCAGTTTTTCCACTTACACTTGCTGTATCATTCTCTTCATTTGAAATTAAAGGGTTTATAATCAAGCTATCAACTGAAGTATCAATTACAATATTTTGTTTTATAGAAGCGATATTTCCAGCTGTATCTGTTGATATTATTGTTAAATCTTGAGAGCCTACACTTAATGGCAAAGTAGTAATACTATAATTACCATTTTCATCAGCAATTCCACTACCTACTTCTTTTCCATTTTCATCTAAAATTAAGAGCTTTGCGCCATTTTCTGTTTTACCAATAATTGTAGGAGTAGTAATATTTGTAATATTATCACTACTTGTACCAATCGTACCAACTCCTAAACTATCACTTAAATCAATAATATCTGATGTAGGAGCTAAACTAAAACTATCAGCATTAATAGTAATACTTACATTAGCGCTATTATCTCCACCATGTAAATCACTTGCTGTATATGAAAAAGAGGCTTCTCCATTATAGTTAGCCTCAGGTATAAATTTTACATAATCTTTACCATCTATTGTAACTATTTCTAAAGTTCCATGGGTATTAAGATTACTAGTCACATCAGTGATATAGAGTTTATCACCATTTGGATCTGTATCGTTTGATAAAACATCAATTATAATTGTATTATCTTCATTTATTGTTATTTTATCATCTAAAGAGTTTACTTGTTCATTTATTATTGTTGTTATTGCAGGCTCAGATATAACAAGTTTTTCAAAATTTCCACCATTTGTAGATTGAATTTCTACTTTAAACTGCTCATCAAACTCTGTTATTCCATCATTTACAATATCAACATTAATTACAATTTCATCACCGTTAATATCTTTTGGTATAGTATCTCCAGCTTTTATTACAAGAGTTTTTGTTATGGGAATAATATCATTAGCATTTGCTTCATCAACTTTATAAGCTGTGATAACAGTAACTTCCATATCAGTTTGAGTTGGTTTATCAAGTTTTAAATGATATGTTGCACTCTCTCCCTCTTTTATACTAGTATCACCATCAATTGTTAAGGTTGTAGTATCAATAGAATCTGTAATAATTGTATCAGCTGAAGTATTATCTATTACAAGTTTTTCATAGTTTCCACCACTTGTACTCAAAATAGTCGCACTAATCGTCTGATTTACTTCAACATAAATATCACTATTTGCTTCAATATCCATATCTACAGAAGCTTCTGTTTCTCCTGCTTTTATTACTATTTCTTTACCATTACTAAGTTTTACTATTAGATCTGTTTGAGGAGGATTAGTTACTTTTGCTGTATATGTGATTTTTGTATCATCTTCTGTTATCAAAGTCGGGGAAACTTCTAAATTTATAATTGTTGTATCAATATCATCTACAATTTGTGTTGATACAGAGTTATTTAATATCTCTAAGGAATCAAAACCACCACCTAAAACATTGCTAATACTTACACCTATTGTTTCGCTATCATTATAAACATCATCATGTGAAACTATTACTGTTGTTTTTCCAAAAGTACCCCCTGCAGGAATAGTAATTGTACTACCATTGCTCAAGCTTATTGTCATTGCACTTAAAGCTTTTGTATCCAAAGATATAGAGTATGTAATTTGACCACCATCTTCACTTACAACAGAACTTGCAAAAAAGTTTAGATTACCAACATAACTACTTTTTTCATCTTCTACAAAATTCTTTTCTTTTTCTCCCCTTAACCTTTCACCTTCACTATTCTCTTCTAAACTCTCTTTTAAAAATCTCTCTTCATCTTCTATTAATACAGATCTATTAAAATCAGATCTAAGTCTATTTTCTCCCTCATCTTCAATAATTGTACTATCATTTGCAGGAGTTGCTTTATCATTTAGTAATCTTAAAACTTCATCAACATTACCAGCTGCTGATGCATCTATTAACTCTAATAATTTCTCAAAAAAATCTACTTCAACATAATTACCATCTTCATTCATAAATGCAATTACTGTAATATCTACTTTATCAAATAGTCCATTATTTATATTAATATTATTATCTGCAATTAATTTTATAATATCTTGTAACTCTACAACTTTTCCATTATCAAAGGTTATTTTTAAATTATTTCCTACAATCATAAGTTTTAAACTTGATGCTAATTCAGGAACAAATACATAATCACCCTTATCAATATCTATTAAAACAGTATTATTTGTATCGTATAAAAGTTTTTCACCATTTGCTGTTTGTACAGTTATATTTGAAGACATTTTGATTTCCTTTTAGGAGTGTATATTATTATTTTATTATTTTAAAATGTTCTATTAACTTAAAATTAATTTAATATAAGGATAAAAATAGAGTTTCGTAGCTAATAATATGTTATGTAACATATTAATTTAAAATTCAAATAATTAGATTTACTTATTTAAAGTCCTAAACTATGGGCTTTTTAAGAGATAAATAACTGTGATTTTATTTATTATTTATATTTTTAGAGAAGATAATAAACTTTTTATTTAGGGTAGTTTTAAACTCATTAGATTTGATATTTAAAATATTATAACTTTGCTCAATCTTTTCATTTTCCATCCATTTACAATCACAAAAAATTATATCTTTTGAGTCATAAGCTACAATATCTATTTGAGTATCTTTATTATTCCACCATCTTCCTATTTTCTTAGGAACAAAACCTAAAAACTTATAAGGGTCTTGGCAAACAATATTATATATATGGTTTTTATAAGAGTATTTAACTAATCTTTTATTAAAATCAACTCTAATATGACTAATAACACTATATAAATCACCTCTTTGAAGTGTTGAGTAGTTTGGATAAATATAACAAAACCAAAACTTTATAAAATTATCCTCAATCTCATATCTACCAAATTTACTTTTTTTAATATCATCATTTATAGGTATATGTTTACTTATAATCATAATATCCACAAGTTTTTGTAAATACCTAGTTAAATAAGTTGATTTTAGATTTAAAAATAAAGCTATATCTCCTATTTTATTATTTCCTAAAGCTATTGCATAAAGAATTGAAGAGTAGGTTGCAATATCTGTTAAATCTTTTTTTAGTATATTCATACCTTCATTAAATAAAAAACTATCATAAGTTAAAAACTTCTCTTTTATATTTAAAAGAAAATCTTTTTTCATATCATAAGTTAGTAAATACTGGGGATTTGTACCATAAGCACTATAAACATACATTAACTCTTTTTTATCAAGAGATGGCAATATATCTTTAATAATAGAGTAGTTTAAACTTCGTAGTTTTATAATATTTGCAGATTTTTTATAAATATATTCATCATCTTTATCACTTGAACAAATTGATGATGAAATTATTACTTGGATATTATAGTTTTTAAGCTCCTTATTCCAGAACTTATAAAAACTATTTAGAGCATTTTTATCAACTTTTAATAAATTATGAAAATCATCAAAAACTAATACTAGCTTCTCTTCTAGTTTTTCTTTAGTAAATATTAATAGTAACTCCTCAAAAGTCTCTATCTTTTGGATTTTTTTATCAAAAAACTTTTCTAAACTATTTTGTAGATTTTGAAAAAATAGATTTGTACTCATCTCTATAAAACAGATATAAAAAGAGTATTTATTTTTAAGGTAATTATTTATTAAAGTAGTTTTTCCAACTTTTCTTCTAGCAAATAAAAAATTAAATGAAGAGTTTGGTATAGAGAAATCATTGGATAAAACATTAAGCTCTTTTTCTCTATATAAAAACATCTGAAACCTTATTTGATAGAATATTTAATTTTAAGAATAAATCACTTAAAAAAGTATTAGTTTATCTTAATCTTTTTAATCTTTTTTTACTTACTTTATATAATCGAGAGGGAATTGATTCAAAAAATCCATTTTTATCCATTACAACTATATCACTAGCATTATATGTATACTCATAATCAAAAACTTTTTTTGTTTCATTTGCTGAAGATGAATAGAGAATATTAAATTTTTTTATAAAATCATAAAAATGAGAACTTCTATTTATTAGCCTAAATGACTCACCATTTGGATAAATAAAAGTTGTATTTTTAGATTTTCTTACCATTTTTTTATATTTATTTGGAACTCTAGTATTCTTTTTTAGTGTTTGTAATGAGTCAACTGTTCGAAGTATCTTTTGAGATTTTGGTCGTTTTTTTATCTCTGCTAGATTTTCATTGTTTGATGATGAAAAGCCAACAGTTGTATCTGTTTGCACTAAATAAACAGAGTTAGGATTCATTTTTAACTATTTAAAAATTCTTGGATAGATTTAGGAGATAAACCATCTTTTTTTCTAAGTTCTCTCATAGCTTCAACACATGCTAAAGCAGCAGCAGCTGTTGTTACATAAGGAACATTTTGTTTAAGAACTGCTCTTCTAATGTTTTTTCCATCATCTTTAGATGACTCTTTACCATCACTTGTATTAAAGGCTAAAGCAATTTCTCCATTTGTAATAGAGTCTGTAATATTAGGTCTTCCCTCACTAATTTTAAGAACTTTTTCACACTTAATACCAGCACCACTAATAGCTTTATAAGTTCCACCAGTTGCTACAATAGTGAAACCCTCATTTACTAAACCTTGTGCAATTTGAGGAGCGAACTCTTTATCTAAATCACAAAGAGAGATAAATACTTTCCCCTCTCTTGGTAAATCATTTTTAGCAGCACTTTGTGCTTTTGCATAAGACTCACCAAAACTATCAGAGATACCCATAACCTCACCTGTTGATTTCATCTCAGGAGTTAAAATCATATCAGAACCTGATAATTTATTAAATGGGAATACAGCCTCTTTAATAGCAACATGATTTCTTAAAATTGGTTTTAAAACACCATTATCTTCCCATACAAGGTCACTATTATAGTT
Organism: Arcobacter sp.; assembly: GCA_965662175.1. Lineage (GTDB taxonomy): Bacteria > Campylobacterota > Campylobacteria > Campylobacterales > Arcobacteraceae > Arcobacter. The sequence continues at coordinate 5,022 of CBFIGT010000097.1, forward strand.
ATCTAAGGCATTTCTTAAACTCTCACCCCACATAACACGAGTTGCTACTTTAGCTAGTGGCATACCAGTTGCTTTTGATACAAAAGGAACAGTTCTAGAAGCTCTTGGATTAACTTCGATTAAATAAATCTGACCTTTATGAATTGCATATTGAGTATTCATAAGTCCTACAACACCAAGCCCTAGTGCCATATTTTTTGTTTTAGTTTCTAACTCTTTGATTAACTCATCACTAATTGAAACAGGAGGTAATGAACAAGCTGAATCTCCCGAGTGAACACCAGCTTCCTCAATATGTTGCATAATACCACCGATGTAAACCTCTTTACCATCACAAATACAATCAACATCAAGCTCAATAGCTCTATCTAAAAATTTATCAATTAATACAGGTGCATCATTTGAAACTGAAACAGCCTCATCCATATATTTTTTTAATTCAGCAGTTGAATAAACAATTCTCATACCTCTTCCACCAAGTACAAAAGAAGGTCTTACAAGAACTGGATAACCTATTCTTTCAGCAATTTCAATTGCTTCTTCAACTTCAACTGCTGTTCCATTTTCAGGTTGTAATAATCCAGCTTTTTCAACAAATGCTGAGAATTTTTTTCTATCTTCAGCTAAATCAATAACTTCAGCAGTAGTTCCAATAATCTTAGCTCCTGCATCTGTTAAAGCATTTGCAAGTTTAAGTGGAGTTTGTCCACCAAAGTGTACAATTACACCATCTGGCTTCTCTTTTTCAACAACGCTTCTAACATGTTCAAAATCAATAGGCTCAAAGTATAAAATATCTGAAGTATCATAATCAGTTGATACAGTTTCAGGGTTACAGTTATACATAATTGTTTTGATTCCCATTTCAGCTAAAGCAAAAGAGGCATGAACACAACAGTAATCAAACTCAATACCTTGACCAATTCTATTTGGACCACCACCAATAATCATAACTTTTTTATCATTTGTTATTTTGTTAACTTGAGGAACTCTATTTACATTTGTAGTTGAGTATAAATATGGAGTTAAAGCTTTAAACTCAGCAGCACAAGTATCAACTTCATTGTACTCAAAATCTACATCTAAAGTTTTTCTAGCTTGATATACATCTTCTTCAGTTTTACCAATTAGTTTTCCAATCATTTTGTCAGAGAAACCATTTGATTTTACAATTCTCATCTTAACTTCATCATTTAGAATTGATTCATCAATTGATTTTTCCATGTTGTACATTTCTCTAAACTTAGTTAAAAACCATGGATCAACTTTACATAAATCAAAAATCTCTTCATTTGATAAGCCATGTCTCATACCATCCATAATATATTGAAGTCTATCACAGTTTGGTCTTCTAATCTCAGCTTTAATCTTCTCTAAATCAGTTGAAATTGGGTCAAATCCAATAAGTCCAGTTTCAAGTGAACAAAGTGCTTTTTGAATAGATTCATTAAAAGTTCTACCCATAGCCATAACTTCACCAACTGATTTCATTCCAGTTGTTAATGTACTATCAGCTTTTGGGAATTTTTCAAAAGTAAATCGAGGAATTTTTGTAACAATATAATCAATTACTGGCTCAAACGATGCAGTTGTACCTGTAATGTCATTTTGAATTTCATCTAAAGTGAATCCAACAGCTAATAGAGTTGCTACTTTAGCAATAGGATAACCTGTAGCTTTTGAAGCAAGTGCTGATGATCTTGAAACTCTAGGGTTCATTTCAATTACAATCATTCTTCCAGTTTTTGGACAAATAGAGAACTGAACATTTGAACCACCTGTATCAACACCAATCTCTCTTAAAATAGCAAAAGAGGCATTTCTCATATCTTGGTACTCTTTATCTGTAAGTGTAAGAGCAGGAGCAATAGTAGTAGAATCTCCCGTATGAACACCCATAGGGTCTAAGTTTTCAATAGAACATACGATAATACAGTTATCTTTTCTATCTCTAATAACCTCCATCTCATACTCTTTCCAACCTAGCATAGATTCCATAATCTCAATCTCATTGATTGGACTTGCATCAATACCCTCTTGAGCTAATTTTTTGAACTCTTCCATATTATAAGCAACACCTGAACCACCACCTGCAAGAGTAAATGAAGCTCTAGAAATAACTGGGAATCCAATCTCTTTTACAACTTTTAGTGCTTCTTCAACGCTATAAGCATTAGCACTTTTTGGTAAATCCATACCAATTTTTATCATAGCTTCATTAAAAAGATGTCTATCTTCACCTTTTTTAATAGCATCAGGATGAGCTCCTAAAAACTGAACTCCCTCTAACATACCTTTGTCATACATAGAAGTTGCAACATTTAGTGCTGTTTGTCCACCCATAGTTGGTAAAATAGCGTCAATTTTTTCTTTTTTAATAATTTTAGAAACCATCTCTTCAGTGATAGGCTCGATATATGTTCTGTCAGCAAATTCTGGGTCTGTCATAATAGTAGCTGGATTTGAGTTAATTAAAACAACCCTATACCCTAACTCTTTAAGTGTTTTCGTAGCTTGAGTTCCTGAGTAGTCAAACTCACACGCTTGTCCAATAATAATAGGACCTGAACCGATTAGTAAAATAGATTTTATATCTTCTCTTTTTGGCATTTATAAGTTCCCCGTATATATAGTTAAAATTTGGATAGTGTATCTAAAGAGTACTTAAAAATTGGTTATTTTTAGAAAAAGTATAAAAAAATATTAAAATAAATAGAGCTAAAAAGCCCTAATTATTTATGTAGTAGGAAGATTGAATTTTTTGTAATTTATTACACCCTCTTCATCAAAAGAGAGATAATATAAAACATCTTTTTTTACTGATAATCCAGCTAAATATCTAATAGCAAGATTAGCTTGAAGAGAACCCACATGCATAACTATAGGACAAGCTATACCATTTGGTTTTCTATCATTTACCACAAAAACAGACTCATAAGAGGCTTTTTCGAAAAAACAAACTTGACCATGAAACTCTTCAACTGAACCATAAATCCAAGCTTGATTTTTTTCCATACAATAAGCATTTATATCAGCTCTTGTTGGAAGATTATCTGTTCCATCTATTATTAAATCAAACTCCAAATCTCTTTTTGCAAACTCTTGAAATGATTCTTTATAAGCTGTTACTTTAGTATAAGGACATCTAGCTTCAACCAACTCTTTAAGTACTTCACACTTATACTTGCCATCATCACCTGTTTTAAAACCAATTTGTCTATGAATATTATGAACACCAACAGTATCAAAATCTACAAAAGCAAACTCGCCAATACCAGAAGCCCCTAAAGCAATAGCCAAAGAACAACCAAGACCACCTGAACCAATAATTGCAACTTTTTTACCCTCTAAAGAGTCCTGAGTTTCCTGACCCCAAAGTTTTATTTGCCTATTAAAGTATTCGTTAAACTCTTCATTCATATTAAATCCTTAGTAAATAAGTATAGTTTATTTTTATTATTTGTTGATGTAATGATAACAAATTTTCTTTAAATAACTATAACTAAAGCTAAAAAGTAAATTTTTTTTGACCTTCATCAATAAATTTTTTAAATTTAATTGCTATCATATGAATTACTATTCATAATAAAGGAAAAAAATGTTAAAAAATTTAACTATCTCATGTTTAATGATACTATTTTCTGCAACAACTCTA
>CBFIGT010000098.1:0-8658 GCA_965662175.1 Arcobacter sp.
AAAAAGCTCTATTTTTTATAAAAAAAATATTTAAATATTTTATGTCAGGATTTGGGTTACTAACTTCTTTTTTCATTTGATCTAATATTTTAGTATAATGTTCATAAAACTCAAAGCTAGGCCGTGGTTTATAAACTAAATCTTTTATTTCCAGATATTTTATTATATTTTTAGTTGTAGTTGGTTTTATAAAGTACTCACTTTGCCTATTTATGCTATATGGAACTATACTTATTATTGTCCATTTAGCAAGATTATATTCAGCTAAAAACTCAACTAAGCCCTCAAATCCCTCTTTTTTATTAGCATATAAAAGCTCATAAATTTCTATACTAAGCATATCTTTTTCATAAGAGTTTAATGATGCAATCATATCACGAAGCTTAAGTTTATCAAAGAGTGAAACCATAACTGATTTTTGAACAGTTTTAAAAAAGTTCTCAACCACCAAATTTGGATTTGAAAAATTCTCTTTTTTTAAACCCTCTTTAGCAAACTCCTCCAACTTCAAAGGATTAAACTTTTTCATAGTAGGAAAAAGTTTTGCATCATCAAAACCCTCAGGATAAATATCTAAAAACTCTGATTCTAAATCTTTTAGTTTTTCTAAATTCATTTTATTTAATTGATATAAAAATTTCTATTTCATCTTCTTTTTTATATCTCTCAAAATCTATAGTAAAAACTCTTTCATATTCACTATTTTCCTCAAAATAATCCCAAATCTCTTTCCATAATTCAACTACAATATTAGGAAGTTCACCCTTTTTTGTAAAAACTAAATATCTTTTATCTTCAATAACAATTGCATTTTTAGGTTTTGTAACTTCAACACCAATTGTAACTTTATAGTTTCCATTTACACCTGATTCATAATCAGAATAAACAGCATACATCTCATCTTTGTTTGCCTTGTTAAAAGTAGCACCGTAAGCATTTTTTTCAACATAATCATCCCAAAGTTTTACGATTTTACCATTTTCTTCACTTAACTCAAACTCATTATTTGTAGTATCACTAATCCCTGAAATCATTAATTTTTTTATTTTTGCTACTTTCATTATCTCTCTTTATTTTATTTATTTCATTTGTTTTATTTCATCAAGATTTGCTAAACCAAAACCTTGAATAGTCTTAAACTCTATTTCAAAACCTAATCTTGCTAGAATTATATCTAAAGTTCTAACAGAACTATTTCCCATCTCAAATTACACCCCAGGGGTAATAAATCCTCTTAATAATTAGCTATCCTGTCCTCGAAATTGATGCATCAAAGAATTCTTTTCCCAACTCCATCAATATGCTTTTTCAACTCCATATTTTCAAGATTGTCATAAATAACAATATCAAAAAAATAAGGTAGTATAGTATCTTCTTCAAGGGTATATTTTAGTTTTGAGAGGGTATTTATATCCACATTACCTTTTATGGCAAGGTCGATATCAGAAGCTGTTTTATGTGTACCTAAAGCTCGTGAGCCAAAAAGTATGACTTCTTTTATATTGTCAAACTTTTTGAATACTTCTTTTAAAATTTCTAGCTCTTTTTGAGTAAGTCCTATCATAATTTTTTCTTTAAAACTTCTTTTAAATCATTTAAAATAGGATAATAAGTGTGTATAATTAAATCTTCTAATTCTTCAAGAATATTATCATCATAAGTATGTGATGCAAGATTTCTTTTTTCAAGTGCTTCTAGCCATAAAGTTCCATTTTCAATTAAGCCATATTCAAAAGCTGTTTTAATACTGGCTCTTGGACTTTTTACTTCATAACCCTCTGCGGTTAAAAAATCTTTCATAACTTTCCAAGCAAGTTCAAATGTAACTCCAAAAAACTGTACTAATCCAGCTTTTTCTATCTCATTTAAAACATCTTTTTCAACAGTGATTTTCAAATATCCCAATGACTTCTCATAGTTACTAAATCGTTGTCTACATCTTGTTAAATTATCTTCCATTTTTTAATCCTTTTCTAGAATTTCCTAATCAAATCCTCAAAAACAGCTGTCAATCCCTCTACCTCTTTAACTGTAGTTCTCTCCCCTACACTATGAATAGTATCATTTATCACACCAAACTCAATAGCCTCTATTCCAAAGCTACCAAAATATCTAGCATCACTAGTTCCTCCATGTGTTGAGTGTTTTGTTGTTATTCCTAAAACCTCTTTAATAGAGTTTTCCATAGCTTTTACTACTTTTGATTCTTTGTTTGTCACAAAAGGAAATGAACCTTGTGTTGTTCTGAAGTCATAGTTTAAACCCTCTAGATTTTTGTGGATAAACTCTTCTACACTCTCTCTTGTTGTGTTTGTTGAGTTTCTTACATTGAACATGATTTTCAGTTCATTTGGAGTTACATTTGTAACTTCCATTCCACCTCTTATATCTGTTATTACCATCTTAGATGGAGCAAAATATTCATCTCCATTATCAAGATTATGACCTGCAATTTTTGGTAATATTTGTGCAAAATTATGTACTGGATTTATACACTTTTCAGGATAAGCAGCGTGTCCTTGTTTACCTTTAATTGTAATATATCCATTTATACTTCCTCTTCGCCCTACTTTTATGGCATCCCCAAAAAGCTCTTCACAAGTAGGTTCTGCTACAACGGCATAGTTTGGTATAAAATCTATCTCTTTTAGGTGTTCAAGCATTTTAATAGTTCCGTAAGTACCCTCACCCTCTTCGTCACTTGTCATAAGAATGCTAAGCGTTCCATCAAAATCTTTGGCATGTTTACAAGCATATAAAAAAGCAGCATCTCCACTTTTCATATCTTGTGTACCCCTTGCTGTTATTACTCCATCTATAACATCAGCAGCAAATGGATCAATATCCCAACCTTTTCCAACAGGCACTACATCTATATGACCTGCAAAACAAAGATGTTGGGGATTGTCATTGAATTTTTTATAATAAAATCTATTTTTTACACCCTCCATATCTACTTTTATGCACGACCAAGTATTGCCTAAATACTCTTCTATAAAATCAAAAGCTCCATCATCATCAGGAGTTATTGATTTAAATCTTAATAATTTTTGAAATAATTCTATAATAGTCATCTAATTCCTTTAAAGGGGTATTGTATCAAATTTGTTATTTATTTTGCTATAATAAAAATATAAATTATTAGGAGTTTCCTATGAAAAAAAATATATTTGAAAAAATTATAATTTCATTATTTATTATCTATACATTACTTGGATTTTTTTTAGTTCCATATGTGGTAAAAGACCAAATAATCAAGAACTTAGACAAAATACTGATCACAAAAACTTCACTTGAAAAACTCTATTTCAATCCTTTTACTTTTAAAATAGAATTAAACAATTTTTCACTTTCAAACAAAGATAAGAAATTACTTGCTTTTGAAAAATTATATATTGACTTCTCTCTTTTAAAATCAATCCATGAATCTCACATTAGTTTTAAAGCACTTGATTTAGTAAAACCTTATGTTGATATTATTCAAAATGAAAATGGAGAGATAAATTTAGCCTCACTTTTAAAAGAGCAAAAAGATGAAAATACAACTGTACAAAACAGCTCAAATGAAAACTCTTCTATTCCTGACTTTAAAATCACAAAAACCCAAATCATAGATGGAAATTTTCTTTTTACGCAGATTTTCAAAGGTAAAAATACAACAACAAATATAAACAAATTTAACTATACTTTTTATGATTTAGGAACATATAAAAACTCATTGGCTTCACATAGTCTTACAACGCTTATAAATAAAGAGACTCAACTTTTTGTTGATGGTGGATTTAGATTAATTCCATTTAAAATGTATGGAAAAGTTAAACTTGAAAACCTTAAAGCTAATGATTTTTTGGGATATTCAAAAGATATGTTAAATTTTACAATTGCTAATCCAAACTTAGATTTAAACTTTGGATATAGAGTTGATACTACAAAAGATTTATTATTATTTATTGATAATAGTAATCTTAATATAAAAAATTTAAAACTAATAAAAGAGGAAAAAGAGCTTATCTCTCTTGATAGTTTTAATATCAATAATTTAAATCTTGATTTATCAAAACAAGAAATCAAAATAGAAACAATCTCTTTAGATAAACTTGTGGCAAATATAATTTCAAATAAACAAAACAGATTAAATCTTGATGATTTGATAAATATAAAAGAAGAAAAAACTGTTGTAAAAAAAGAGGAGAAAATAGAGTCAAAAGCTTGGTTTATTGATTTAAATAGACTCTCTTTAAATAATTCAAAACTCTCTTTTAGTGATTTAAAAAATAGTATGAAACTTGAAACAAAAAATATAAATATCTCTTTAGATGAAAGTTCAATAAAAGATAAAGATATAAATATAAAATCACTTAGTTTATATAAAACTGATTTATTTTTAAAAGATAAAACAGATATTGATTTAAACAATATAAATGTAAATCTAGAAAATATTTCATATATAAATAATGAAACAAAAATTAATAATACTCAGATAAAAACAGAAAATATCTATATAGATGATAAAAATGCAAAAATGAATATAAGTGCAAAAGATTTAGATATTAAACTATACAATTTACTTCATAATCAAAATATAATAAAATTATCTAGTATTAATTTAAATAAACCAACTGCATCAATTATATTAGGAATAAAAGATAATCAAAAAGAAGAAGAGTCTGAAAAGAGTAATAATACAAACACTGAAAAAAGCTCTTCAGATAAGAGTTTAAAACTAGATATTGGTCCTATAAATATAAAAAATGGAAATTTAATATTTGAGGATAAAAACTTACCAATACCATTTAAAACAAATATTACAAAACTAAATGGAAATATTTCCCAATTACAATCAACAAATTCAAAACCATCAAAACTAAAAGTTGAGGGTAAAATTGATGAGTATGGATATACAAGAATTACAGGAATAGTTGACCATAAAGATATAAAAAACTTAACAGATATTAATATGATATTTAAAAATATTGCTATCAAAAACTTTACACCCTATTCAGGTAAATTTATAGGTAGAAAAATAGATAATGGAAAACTAAATTTAAATTTAAAATATAATATCAAAAAATCAAGCCTTGATGCAAAAAATAGCATTATTATTACAGATATAAAACTAGGTGATGTTGTAAAAAGTAGTGATGCTGTGAGTTTACCACTTGAACTTGCTATTGCGCTTTTACAAGATTCTGATGGTGTTATTGATTTAGATATTCCTATTACAGGTGATTTAAATGACCCCAAATTTTCAATCGGTCCAATTGTTTGGCAAGCATTTACAAACTTAATTGTAAAAGCTGTTTCTGCTCCTTTTTCACTTTTAGCTTCTTTATTAGGAATTGAAGAGAGTGAGATAAATAGTGCTGAGTTTATTTATGGAGAGAGTAAGCTTTTAGCTTCTGAAAAAGAGAGTTTAGACAAAATAGCAAAAGCCTTTACAAAACGTCCAAATATTGCTTTGAAAATTACAGGTGCTTATGATAAAACAAAAGATACCCAAGCCCTACAATATACAAAACTAGAGACTTTATTAAAAGAGGATATGAAAAAAATAAAAGCTGAAGATAGCTATTTACAAGCTATTGAAAAAAGATATTTAGAGCTAAAAGAGAAAACAAAACTAGAAGATTTAAAGAAAACATTTATCATAAAAGATAAAGATAAAAAAGAGTTCTTTGATAAAGATTCTTATTTGAAAAATCTAAAAGAAAAAATAGTTAAAACAGTTGTGATAAAAGATGAAGAGTTAAAACAACTTGCAAATAATAGAGTTAACTCTATTATTAACTATCTAAAAGATTCACATGAAATCAAAAAAGAAAGAATAATTATAAAAGATGAAATTAAAATATTAAATGAAAAAGATTCAAAATTTGTTAAATTTGATTTAGAAATAGATATTAAAAAATAACTTTGAAAACATAAAAATATCACATATCTAAATATTATTAATTTATTCTTAAAAATTATTATTATTAGTACTTTTTGAATACTCTTTTATGTTAGCATTCTGAAAATTTTTTTCGGAGTGATAAGGTATGGGATTTGGGAAGCTTAGTTCAAAGTATTTAACAATACTTTTAATTTGTGAAGAGAGTTTAATAAGAGATAAAATTTATAACTCTTTAAAAAAATATTATTTACAAATAGATTTAGCAAATGATGATTTTCAAGCAATCAACTTATATCAAAATAATAAATACAATATTGTAATTTTAGATAGTCATATTAGAAATGTAAGTTTAGATGTTATGGTTTTTTTTATAAGAGAAATCAAAAAAAACCAAGTTATATTTTTATTAAATGATAATAAATCTAGATTAGACTTAAATGTTACAGAAACATTTTACACACCCCTAAATCCAAGAATATTTGCTAAAACTCTTTTAAGTTACAATAAAAATATATTACAAAGAACACAACTAAGAGAAGAGATTATAAAAAACAGACTTAATCTTTTTTTAAATCAAAAAAATAAAAACTTCTCATTTATTTATGCATTAAATGAAAGTGGATACAAAGTAGATGATGATTTATTTATTTGGGAAGGTATTTGTAAAAACTGTTTAAAAGTAAATGGAAAATTCCAAAATTTAATTAAATCATTTAAAAGTGAGCAAATTGATAATAATTATATAAAATCATATGCAACCATATTAAATAGTTATTATCAAATATTTCATCTTATAAAAGAGACAAATGACCTTTCTCATTTCTTTTTAAAATACTCATCTGTATTTTATAACTTAGATGATGATGTTTTTGAAGATGAAATGAAAAACCTTCTTGAGTATATTTACATAGAGATAATCTACTTTCAATATATTCTTTTTTTTAGAAATGAAATAAAAAATATAAACTATTTTAAAACCTGTTTATTTAATACCTTTAAAACTTTACAAAATAAAATAGACCTAGTGAGTATATAAACATGAGAACAAATATATTAGAAAAAATCTCATTTTTAAATAAAGAGATTAATAAAAATAAAATTAAATCAGAAAAAATTAAAACTGATATTGAATATATAAATTATAGAGTCAATAAAAATATAAATGATACATACTTATCCTCTCAAGAACTAGAAAAAAGTATGCAACGATTAGAGTTCTATGTTGATAAATTGATATTAGAAATTAAAAAACAGGATAAATTATGTTCAAAAATTTAAATACAAAGTTAAAATTATCTATTCTAGTAATAGCTTCACTTTTAAGTATGTTAATTTTAGGTGCAATAGGTATTGTTCAGCTAGGTAAAGTTGATGCTGGATTAGAGAATGTTTACAAAAACAGTGTAGTACCACTTGAAAGATTAAAAGTTATTGCAGATGAGTATGCAATAAATGTTGTTGATACAACACATCAAACAAGAAATAAAAACTTTTCTTTTGAACAGTGTGTTAAAAATATTGATAGTGCTACTGCTAATATAAATAAAAACTGGAAAGATTATACCTCCACAAAACTAACAAAAAAAGAGCAAGATTTAATTGATGAAATTGAAACCTTAATGATTGCTGGAAATGAAACAAAAGATAGAATAAAAAATGCTTGTATAAATAAAGATATAGAAACCATATCAAAAATAACAATCGAAGAGCTTTATCCAAATATTGACCCAATTGGCGAAAGAATAACTCAATTAGTTGAACTTCAACTTGTAATTGCAAAAAAAGCCACAATAAAAGCCCATGAAATTTATGCAAATAGTAAAGTTTTTACTTTTACAAATATAGTGTTAGCTTCAATATTTTTAATAGTTATTGCATACTTTATTATCACTGATATTTTAAAAAAACTAAATCTTTTTAGAGATGGACTTATCTCATTTTTCTCATTTTTAAATAGAGAAAATAGCACATCAGATGAGATTAGTATTAACTCAAAGGATGAGTTTGGATTAATGGCTAATATTGTTAATGAAAATATTAAAAAAAGTAAAATAGGACTTGAAGAGGATAGAAAATTAATAGATGAAACAATTAGTGTTTTAAATAATTTTGAACAAGGTGATATGTCTCAAAGATTGACTTTAAGTATTACAAATCCTGTTTTAATTGAATTAAAAAATGTAGTAAATAAAATGGCTCAAAATTTAGAAAAAAATATAAACAATATTCTAAATATATTAGAAAAATACTCAAAATATAACTATATGGAAAAGGTTAATTCAGATAATACAAAAGAGCATCTTTTAAGATTGTCTGATGGTATAAATAATTTAGGTTCATCAATCACAGAACTTTTAGCTGAAAATAAATCAAATGGTTTAACTTTGGATAAAACATCAGATATATTATTAGAAAATGTTGATAAATTAAATCTATCCTCTAATGAAGCTGCTGCTTCTTTAGAACAAACAGCAGCAGCACTTGAACAAATAACTTCAACAATTAGAAACAATGGTGAAAATATTAGTAAAATGGCTGATTTAGCAGATGAAGTTACAAAATCATCAACAAATGGAAAAGAGTTAGCCAATAAAACAGCTATCTCAATGGAACATATTAATGAACAAGTTCACTCAATAAATGAAGCTATTACTGTTATTGATCAAATTGCATTTCAAACAAATATTCTATCACTAAATGCAGCTGTTGAAGCTGCAACTGCAGGTGAGGCTGGAAAAGGTTTTGCTGTGGTTGCCCAAGAGGTA
>CBFIGT010000099.1:0-8643 GCA_965662175.1 Arcobacter sp.
AAAAAAGCTGGATTTTCATGTGATGAGTTAAAAAGACTCTCTAATAGAAGTGATTGTAAATAGTAGTTTAAAGGTATAAAATTGAATGATAGTTTTTTGAAAGAAATAAAAATTTTAATAGTTGAGGACTCTAAGACTGAGAGAGATTTATTGATAAATGCTGTAAATAAATATTTTCCAAATATTTATGAGGCTACAAATGGAAAAGAGGCACTTGAGATTTATGAACAAAATAGTATAGATATTATTATTTCAGATATAAATATGCCCATACTTTCAGGAGTTGAACTCTTAAAAATAATAAGGGAGAAAAATCTTTATATACCTTTTATTTTTGTAACAGCTGGCACAAAATTTGATGATATTTTAAATATTATAAATTTAAATGTTAGTTCATTTTTACTAAAACCAATTGATTTCAATTTATTAATTCAAAAAATCGATTTTTTATGTGAAAGAAAATATTACGAACTTGAGTTATCACGAAAAAAAATAGAGATTGAACACTATAAACAAGCGGTAGATAAAACCGCTTTAATTTTTAAGATGGATAAAGATGGTTATATTTTATATATGAATTTTGCTATGAGAGATGTATCTGGTTATGGAATAGAGTATTTTAAAAAATTAAATTTTAATGATATTGTTCATCCTGATATTCCAAAAAAGTTTATTGAAGAGAGTTGGGAACATGTAAAAAAAGGAAAACTTTGGAAAGGGAATACTAAGTTTTTGACAAAAGGTGGGCAAACTTTTTATTTAAACAATACAGTATTTAAAGTTAATAATGAAAATGAAGAGTTTATTACAATTGCTTTTCTTACCACAAAAGAGAATTTAGAAAAAAGAGATTTTCACAAAAAAGTATTAATGAAAATTCAAGAATCAAATAAAAAAGAGTTTGAGTTAAAACTTAGAGTAAAAGAGCTTGAAAAAGAGAATAACAAACTAAGAGTTTTTTATGAAAAAAACAGTGAGTATATATCTCTTTTAACTAAAAAAAACAAAGAAAAAGAGAGACAATTAACTCACTATGAACTTCAAGGAAATAAAGTTAGTGAAAAATATGAAAAGTTTATGAAAACTAAAAAAGATGAAGTTGAAAGTTATCTCAAAATTCTAGCTCTTGAGAAGCAAAAAAATGATGAACTTAATTTTAAAAATATTGAATTAGCAAATTTAGTAGAGAATTTAAAAGCAAAATGTGATAATTTGGAAAATGAGATAAAAGTTAAAAACTCTAGAATTGTTAATCTACTAGATTTAGTAAGTGATCAAAAAAAAGAGGAGTAGAATAGGGCTTTAAACTACTAAACTCCTACCAAGGACCTTGAAATCTTATATCTTTGTGATCAAGTTTAGAGTTATGTTTAGTTTTTCGATTTTGAACTCTTTTTCTCCATCTTTTATAACCTTGTTTACTTATAAGTTTTCTCATTTTATTTTTTAGTTGATTTTCAGTAATACCATACTGTTTATAGATAATATCAAAGGTGATTCTATCTTGCCAAGCCATTTCGATTAATCTATTTAAATCAGACTCTTGAATCTCTTTATCAACTGGCTTTGGCTTTTTTAATTTTAACTCTTTTTTATAATTCATTTTTTACTCTTGAATAGTCCAAATTAATTTCTTTTCATCAAAATTTAACTCTTTTATTTTTAATAAAATATTATCAATTGTTTTTTTATCTAATTTTTTAGTTCTTGAAAGTATCCAAAGGTACTCTCTTGATGGAGCTCCAACTAATGCATATTTATACTCTTCATCAAGCATTAGTATCCAATAATCTCCATAAAAAGGTCTAAAGAAGCTAACTTTTAATTTACTATTTGTATTGTCTGTTGCATAGGCAATACCTGTAGCTTCTTTAGTTTTATTTGTGTCTATTTTTTGACAACTATTTATTACTTTGATTTTATTTTCTTCAATTAAGGAGTAGTTTGCACGTACATTTTTACAGCCTTTTTCAAAAAAATGCTCGTATCTTGCTATTTCATACCACTGCCCAAGGTATTTTTGTATGTCAACACTATTAACTGTAAGCAAAGAAGAATCTTTTGTTGTACATGATATAAAGAAAGTTGCAATAATAACTGCAAAAAATATTTGTTTCATAACTACTCCTGTAAAAGAATAATACACTTTTATATATTTATTTAATAGTAAAATATTGTTAATTGGTATTTTCATAAAATTCATTCATATAAGTTCTATATAGTAAAGGTACCATATTTTGTTGGCATTTTTCATTTTTTCTACTCTCTATGGAAATTGATTTAAAAAATTGACACCAAAGTTTTGAAAACTTCTCTTCGTTTTTTGATAATATTGGCTCTTCATAACTTGCGATATTTTGAATACCTAAAAAATCATCATTTTTTATAAAAGCGATTTTTCTATTTATATCATGGATTATATATTTTTGATTGTTTAATCTTTTGAAAAAGTGCTTTCCTAAGAAATATACTATATTAAATTTTGTTTCAATTTTTGCATATAAACTGTTATCTTCAAGCTCTTCAAATCTTAAAAATCCCTCCATTTTATGTACATGTCTAAAAAGCTCTTTTTCTAAGTTTTGTATATTAAAAACACTTGGATTATTTATATTATAAAGCTCTTTTGTATTTTTAAAGCCTAAGATTATATAGTTTAGTAAATCAAGTTCAAACTCTTTTGAATCACATAAAAAGATATTTAAAATAGTTTGAAATGCTTTTTTAGGAAATTTTGTTTGAAGTGCATTTAGTACTTTTTTTGAGCTCTCTTCCTCATACTCTATAAAAATAACATCATCTAAAAAAAGCTCATTTGGCTTTTCATATACTATTTTTATAGGTTTTAATTTTTTGTAATAAACCTCATAAATTAGAGTTAAAAAACTCTCAAAACTTCTATCATAAACTAAAGTCATAGTTCACCTGTAATATTGCTATAATCCACATCAAATAAGCTTGGTGTTATGATTTTTGTTTTTGGAGGTGCTATAATTGCATTTTTTATTCTATCACTTTCAAATGCTATCTCTTTTTGATATTTACCCTTACATGTTATAAAATATTTTGCTCTTTTTAGTGATATTTTTAATTTTTTTAAATCATTAAAATCCAAAGACTTAAATCTTCTTGCATTTAATATTTTTTGAACACCCCTAGCTCCAATCCCTGGAATTCTAAGAAGTTCATCTTTTGAAGCTTTGTTTATCTCCATTGGAAAATATGAGAGATTATTTAAAGCCCAAAATGTTTTTGGGTCAACATCATCATCTAAGTTTGGATTTTCATCATTTACAATCTCATCATAAGTAAAATCATAAAATCTAAGAAGCCAATCAGCTTGATAAAGTCTATGCTCTCTTAGAAGTGGTGGTTTTGTTATGATTGATGGAAGGTTTTTATCTTTATCATTTACAGGAATATAAGCACTATAATAAACCCTTTTTAATAAAGCTTTATCATATAAAGCAGAAGATAGTTTTAAAATATCTTTATCACTTTCAGGAGTTGCTCCAACTATTAGTTGAGTACTCATTCCTATTGGTTTTTTACCATTTTCCAAGCTAATATCTCTTGCAAATTTTAGAGGTTGTAAGACTTTCTCTTTTGTTTTATTTGGTGCTAATAGTTTTAGGGATTTATCACTTGGAAGTTCTATATTTGAACTAACTCTATTTGCCAAACTTACAATCTCTTTTATTAACTCTTCAGAAGAACCAGGGATTAGTTTTACATGAATATAGCCATTAAACTTATACTCATGTCTTAAGATTTTTAAAGTTCTTAAAATCATCACCATAGTATGATCTTCACTACTAATTATTCCAGAGCTTAAAAAAAGACCCTCAATATAGTTTCTTTTGTAAAAATTAATTGTAATATCAGCTAACTCTCTTGGGCTAAAAGCAGCTCTTGTAATTTCACTATTTGAGCTTCTATTTACACAATAAGCACAATCATAAATACAATGATTTGTAAGTAAAACTTTTAGTAAGGAAACACATCTTCCATCAGCTGTAAAAGTATGGCAAATACCACTATTGTGAGTTGCTCCTAACTCTCCTGTTTTGTAATTATTATCACTTCCACTTGAAGAGCAAGAAACATCATATTTAGCACTAGAAGCTAGGATGTCCATTTTTTCATATATATCTTTTCTCATTTTGCAATTCTATACTCTATTTTAAAAGATTGTTGATTTTATTACAAATTGCCATGAATTTTATCCAAATAGTTATTTGCTATTTTTAGATGAGTATTTAATTTCTCTTTTTCCATACGATTTAGTAATGAAATTTGCATTTTCATTCTAGGATTTGAGGAAAAAAGATGAGAGTATTTATATAAAAATCTCCAATATAAAGCATCAATTATTTTACACCAAGATTCACTTTTACTATAATCACTCATTTTAATTAGATAATTAGAGCTTGAGATATATGGTTTTGTAGTAATAGTTCCACCATCACTAAATTGACTCATACCATAAACATTTCCAAGCATTACCCAATCATAAGCATCAATATAATTTTTCATAAAATATTCATACACTTCATTTGGTTCAATTTCAAGTAATAAAAATATATTTCCTAAAATCATAAGTCTTTCAATATGATGTGCATAGGCTGTTTTATTAACTTTCTTTATAAGATCATCTAAAATTGTTATTTCACTTTTTGCTTCAAGTATAGCTTGTGGCATAGAGTTTTTAAAGCTAAAGAAGTTTGAGTTTCTCATTTTTGTTCCGCAATCTTGATAAATGCGAAGCATAAACTCTCGCCAACCTATAATTTGTCTTATAAATCCCTCTTTTGCATTATATGGAGCTTGGGCATTTGTGATTTTATCTATCACATCATTTAAATCAAGTAAACCTATATTTAAGCTACTTGAGATATTTGAGTGAAAAAGATAATCAACTCCTTGTTTTTTTGTAATAGCATCTTGATATGTTCCATAATTATCAAATCTATTTTTTATAAAATAATCAAGTTGTATTTTGGCTTCATCAAAGGTAATAGGGTAGTTGAAACTTTCACAAGTTCCTATTGAATCAAACTTTTTACAATACTCTTTTGCCTCAATTATATACTCATTTTCAAAGCTTAAAGTTGCAGGTATAAATATATCTTTTGGGAGTTTTTTTCTATTATCACTATCAAAGCTATATTTTCCATATAAGGGTTTTCCCTCACTCATAAAAATATCTAACTCTTGTCTTCTGTTTTTATAAAAGTTGTGCATAAATCTATTTTTGTCATTTGGATTTATAAAGTTTGGATTTTTTTCTGTTTTAATATTTTTGAAGTTTTTATAAACTTTTTTTTCTAAATAGTTATCAAAAAGTTCATATATAAAAATCTCTTCATTTTTATATATCTCTAAATAGCTTTCATCTTCAAAATACTCAAGTTCAATATTATTTGATTTTAAGTAGTTTTCATAAAACTTCATTGAGGCTCTATGCAAAATTAGTTTTTGAATATGAAAATTATATTGAGTAAAAAATAGAGGCTCTTCTATTAAAAGAACTTTTTTATCTCTAAAATTTTCTATATTTTTAAAAAGTTGATTAGGGTAAATTATAAAAATAGACATGATTAATTTAAGGTGCTAACCTATTTATATCCCATGAATTTTCTTTATTTAATCTATACTCAAATCTATCATGAAGTCTATCTTTCCCACCTTGCCAAAACTCAACAACTTGTGGTTTTATAATATATCCACCCCAAAATGATGGAAAAGGAATTTCACCCTTTACAAACTTATTTTTTATCTCATCAAACTTTGCTTCAAGGAGACTTCTTGAGCTTATAATCTCACTTTGGTGTGAGACCCAAGCTCCAATTTGGCTCCCTTTTGGTCGTGATAAAAAGTATTTTAATGAATCAGTTTTAGATATTTTTTCAATAGTTCCCTCAACTTTAACCTGTCTTTCAAGTCCTAACCAAGGAAAGAGTAGGGCTGCTTTTGGATTTTGTTCAATTTGTTCTGCTTTTTTACTTTTGTAGTTTGAAAAAAAGACAAAACCTTTTTCGTCATATAGTTTTAAAAGTACGGTTCTAATAGATGGCATCATATCATCTCCAACAGTTGCCAAACTCATTGCATTTGGTTCTAATAAGTTTGCTTCTAAGGCTTGTTCAAACCATAATTCAAACTGTTTTATTGGAGTTGCTTTTAAATCATCTCTTCTTAAACCTTTTGTAGTATACTCTTGTCTTAATTTTGATAAATCTTTCATCTTGCCCTCGAATATTTTTTTAAATGTGCGTGTGAAAATAAACTAAAAAGTTTAGGTTTTGAATCTGACGAATTCTGGAGATTTTGATTTATGTAATATCGAGAAAATTATTCATAATTAAACATCACACGCACTTTTGTCCTAAACTATTTAGTAAAAAGATTATATAAATAGTTATGATTATTTAATAGCTTTTTTATGTTAATTCATAAAATTATATAGGATATATTTTTAATTGTTTATAAGTTTGGAATTTTTATTGTTACTTTAGTACATTTATCATAATTTGTTTTTTCAAAAATATAAGAACAATTTTCAATCTTTATTTCACCTAGAATACTCTCTGTAATAATTTTATGAGTCATATATAAACCTAAACCTGTACCTTGCTTTTTATGTTTTGTAGTAAAATATGGTTCAAAAACTTTATTTAAAATCTCTTCATCTACTCCTCCACCATTATCAATAACTTCAATAACTTTACCATTTTCACTACTAAAAGCATTTATTTGTAAATATCTATTTTTATTTATGGTTTTTAATGCATCTTTTGAATTATTTATAATATTTAACATAACTTGTTTAAGTTCATTTGGATAAGCAAATATGTTTAAGTTCTCTTCTATATTATTTGTAAGTTTTATTTCATGTATTTCTAAACTTCCTTTTAAAATATTCAAAACATTTTCTATATTTGATTTAAATAAAAAGTTTGTTTTTTCTTTATCATTTTTTAAATAGTCTTGGAAATCATCTATTGTTTGAGATAAAAACTTTGTAGTATCAGCAATATTTTCAAGGCTTAATAGTAAGTTTTTTTCATCTAATAAACCATATTCTTTTTGTAGTTTTAATCCTGTTGCTGATGTTGAGATAAATGATAATGGCTGTCTCCATTGATGGGCAATATTTCCAATCATTTCACCTAAACTTGCCATTTTTGATTGATTTATCAAAATATTTTCTTTCTCTTTTATTTCACTAATATCAATAATTGATAAAATAATAGATTCTTTATTATCAAAACTAATTGTTTTTGCTTTTACAATACATGGAAATCTTGTGCTGAAGTTTTTTAAACCAAAAACTTCAAAGGTATTAGCGTTAGCTTTATTTGCTAAAGATAATATATCTATATTATTTATATCATTTTGAAATAGAGTATAAATATTTAAGCCTATAATTTCATTTTTTGAGATATTAAAGATTTTGAGCATTTCTTCATTTGAAAATATTATTTTTTCATTTTTAATAATAACAATACCCTCTATTGTTAAATCAACTAATGTTTTAAAACTCTCTAAACTATTTTCAAGTTTTGCTTTAGTATTTTTTAGTTTTTTCTGATACTTTAATAGCTCTCTATTTTTGTATGAAATTGCAATTATGATTATAAATAAAGGAAGTAGTATTTTCCATAATAAAGAGTAGTCAAAAGGCTCTTTATAGTTGATTTTTGACCATTTATTATAAATAGTATTTTTATCTTCTAATTTTAAATTTAATAATGTTTTATTAATAATAGATTGTAATATTTGATAATCATCTCTTATCATCATTTGTAGATTAAAATCTACTCCTGTTGAGCCTGTTATTTTAATATTAGAGTAGCCATGTTTCTCTATATTATGAGCTAATACAGGCATAATATCAATTAAAGCATATATTTTATTATTTGAGAGTTTATTTAATCCATCAACAGAATTTTCGATAAATACAAAGTTTAAATTTGGGTATTTCTCTTTTAAAAGATTATGTGCAGTATGATTTTTTCCTACTCCTATTTTTTTATCTTTAATATTTTCAATACTAGGGATATAATCTTTATCTTGTAGTGTTGCTATTCCAATTGGTGCTTTAAAATAGATATTTGAAAAAATAGCATATTTTTCCCTATCTTTTGTTTTTGAGGTTGTTATAATAATATCATCTGTTTTATTTTTTATAGAGTTAAGAGCTTCGGGAAAATTCTTTTTTAAATTTGATTTGTATTTTATATTATTCTCTTTTGCTATTAATTTCCAAAAATCAAAACCTAAGCCTTTTGCCTCATTATTTTCATCAAAACTAAGAGGGGCCCAGTTATCTGTATAAGCAATATTTATAGTTCTGTTTTTAATAAATTCAATCTCTTGATTTGTTAATTGATATTTTTTCGTATAGTTTGACCATTTTGTATCTATTTTATTTAATTCATTTTCTGAAATATTATTTATCATTTTTTTATAAAGATTATAAAGCATTTTTTCATCTTTATGAAACTGAAAATAGAAAGTTGACTTAAAGTTTTCTAGATTGATGTTTTCAGAGATTATAAGTTCATTTGAATAAAATTTATTAATATAATAATCAGCAACTAGTTTATTTGTTATTGTTGCATCTATTTTGTTTAACTT
>CBFIGT010000100.1:0-8541 GCA_965662175.1 Arcobacter sp.
ACAAGACCAAAAAGAAAAATGAGTTTAGATTTATCACAAGTATTATCTGCTTATCATAATACAGATAGTGATTCAATCAATTCAAAAAATTATGAAGTAGAACCGCATCTTCATTTATTAATACCTGCAAAATTAAAAAATAAATACGGAAAAAGTACAAAACTTGGCATAGGGTATTTAAATTTAAGAAGAATGATTAGTGAAGTTGCAGCTAATCATAACCTGGTATTTAATTTTGATGAGAATGTAGATAGTGAAAAAGATAAAATATTAAAACAAAAAGCAACAAAATTTACTTGGTTTACAAAAAGAGTTGATGATAATTATTTTAAAGCTTCAATTGAAAATGGAACAGTTAATAAATATATTGAAGATTTTATAAAACAATATAAAAAAACTGAAAATATCCAATACTATATTAAGGGTATGACGGATTTCCAACAAAGACTTATAAGACAAAATCTTGATTTTCACTATGAAGGTAAAAATTTAAGAACTGAACATTTTCCACTGTATTTAAACCAGGAACAAATTAAATATTTAGACATTATAAATACTGGAGATGAGGAGTTAATAAAAACACTAATAAAAGATAGATCTAATAAATTAATTAGAGCATATATTGAGTATAACTATGGATTTAATAATCCTATTATAAAAGAGCTTGAAAAAAGAGGGAATATATTTAAAAAGTTAGATTTTGATTTAAACGATACAAAAGTTGAAATTGAAAAAAAGATTGATAAAAAAGATAAATATAAATTAAGTTTAAACTATCATGTTTCAAATGATGTTAATGAAGTTCTAAAATTGTGTAAGAATGATAAAAATTTTTTAGAGTTAATGAGTAGGCTAGGTTATGAAAATGTTAAATTTAAAGCAAGAACTATAAATGGAAAAAGATCAAGAGTTGGTTTTACTTTTGAAAAAGACAATGAAAAATATACTGTATATTTTAATAAACTCAATTTAACCTATCAAGATTTTACGAAAGCTTACAAATATAACAGCAATAGAGATGTATTTAAAGATAGAATAAATTTTTATAGTTATGAGCCTAAAATAAATTTTTATATACCTTTAAAAAAGAAAACATATCAAGATAAAGTATTCTATCAGATTTATAAGATTATTCCAGATATTAATTTAGAAAACTACTATATTAAAAAGATTGAACAAGGACATATTGAAATCATTAACAAAAGGAAAAATATTCATGTTACTGATGAAGGTAAGCAAATTAAATCAAATAAAAACAATCAGAATTTAGTTGAAAATGTTAAATTAATGCTAGAAGTGGCCAAAGCTAAAGGATGGGATTTAAATAATCTTCATATTAGAGGTACAGAACAGTTTATTAATGAAGTAAAAAGGCAAGTTGCAAAAGAAAATGAAAAACAATCATTAAATATTGATGATAAGGATGCTGCTAAAGATTTAAGAGAGTTGATTAAATCTGAAAATAAACAAAATGAGGATTATGAATTATAAAAATTAAAGAAGTTGATTTTGGATATTTTATCAACTAAATTTACTCAAAATATTTCTATAAATGTAAATATCTATATACATCTAAATAGTTTTTATTTATTGTTAAACATATATATTATGTTAATTAGATATAATATTAAAAATATATAAAAGAGAGTATATGGATACAATGGATTGGGGTTTATTACTAGGTGGGCTTACATTATTAGCAACAATTATTATTGGTATATTACAACTTTTAAAAAAAACAGAGTCAATAAAAGAAACAACAATAAAATCTACAGGAAAAGGTGATGCTGTCAATGGACACAAAGCTGGTAGAGATATGTATGATGATAAGGTTGCTGGTGATAAATATGGTGGAGACAACGTTCATGGAAATAAAGAAGTTCACTATCATAACAAAAAGGAAGAATAATGTCAGGAGATAATGTTCATGGTGATAAATACGATGGAGATAATGTTCATGGGAATAAAAGTGAAACTCACATTACTTATGAAATGAATCATATTGATTTAGATATTGGTATATTAACAGATATTCTTCAAACAAATCCAACTCTTATAAAAGAATCACTATCTAAACTAAATACATCAACAGTTGTATTTAATCCTGATGAAAGCAGTATACCGATAACAGAAAAAAATTTAAAAAATGGATTAGAAGATTTTTATGAAAATTTTATAAAACAATCTGAACAAAAATTAGATGCATTGGATAAATTCTTTAAAAATGAAGATTATATTGATGATATTGAAGAAGCAGCAGATTCTATTAAAGTATTTATTTTTACTTATGCAAATAGAAATAGTAATATTTTAGAACCAACCATTTTTAATACTATTATTCAAGAGCATACAAAACCTATTAAAGATAGAAAAGAAAAAAGTATAATGAAATTAGTAATATATTACTTATATAGATTTTGTTACATAGGAGCTAAAGATGCCTAGATATATAAAAACACATAGAAGTAAAGATTTAAAGAGAAGTGTATTAGTTATTTCTCAATATTTGATTAATCAAATTAAAAAATATGGAGATTATAAGTTAAATGACATGTATGAATATTTAAAAAATAAATTAAAAATTCAACAAAAAGATTTTATTTATTCATTAAACTTTTTATATGCACTGGGTGTGATTTCTTATATAAAAGAATACGATTTAATAAGGTATTTAAAATGAAAATATCAAAACTATATTCGAATAGTCCTAATTTTAAAAGCATACTATTTGATAAAAATATAAACTTTATATTATCAAATGACCATAGTGTAGGGAAAAGTACACTTTTTAAATTAATAGACTTTTGTTTATTTGGAAGTAAAGGGTTTCTAGATAGAGCCCAATTCAATGATTTTATATTTTACTTAGAAATTCAAATTGATTCAAATAAATATATCACTATAAAACGTCCTACAACTGGGCGAGAAAATATTCAACTGAAAGTAACAACAGAAAAGACTATGCTTTTAGATGAAACTGAATTTGATAAAAAAGGTGGGGTAACTGTAGCTACAACTTTTTTTGAAAAAAATATTAACTTATGCCTAACAAATTTTAGATTATATCTTACATATTTTTTACGAGACCAAGATAATCAAAGTGATGTATTTAGGTTAAATAAATATTTGAGAACAAAAGATATTTATTATAAGCCTGTTATATCTAATCTATTAGGTATTGATGGAAATAAAATAAAAAGAAAATATGAACTTGATGATGAAATTTTAAACATTGAAAAAGCTATTTCTTTTAAAGAATTAGAGCTTGGAAGTTATAGAACAAAAGAGTCAATTTTAGAAGAAATTGCCGTATATGAAAGACATTTATCAGAAAAAGAAGAGACTTATAAAAATTTTGATTTCTATTTAAGTGAAAAAAATATTAGTAAAGAACTTATTGAAAAAATTGAAACAGAAGTTTCTATATTAAATCAAGAAAGAAATTCTTTGAATAGAGAAATCTCATATATCGATAAATCATTAGAAGATGAAATTGCTATTGATAAAAATGATATAGAAGGTTTATTCAAAGAAATGGAAGTTTTGTTTCCAGAAGATTTAAAAGTTAATTACGAAGGTGTTATTGACTTTAATAAACAAATAGTTGAAGAGAGAACTGAAGTATTTAAAGAAAATAAAAAAGAATTTTTAGCTCAAATTACTAATATTGAACAAGAATTAGAAAATCTAAATGAGCAAAGGAAAGAGATATTATCAGTTTTAAAAAATACTGATACAATGGATAAATTTAAAATACTAGAACAAGAAGTTGTAGAATTAAAGACTAAAATCTTAGTTCATGAAGATAAACTTACTATTTTTGATGAAATTGAAACAAAAAAAGGTGAGCTAAAAACAGCAAGAAATGAACTGGAAAAAGTTATTTCAGAAAATAAGACATTAAGTAAAAGTCCATTTATTACAGATTTAAAAACTAACCTAACCAAATATGGAAAGATGATACTTGATAAAGAAATAGCTTTTTCTATTGGTTTTAATACAGCTGATAATATCGATTTTGAGATGAAAGTAGAAAATGCACAAGGCTTTGATAATAGCTTAGATGATGGACATACAATAAAAAAACTTTTGTGTTTCATTTTTGCATGTGCAGTAACAGAAACATCTAAAGATAAAAATTTTATAAAATTTGTTGCTTTTGATAGCCCATTTGATGGAGATAAAAATACTTACCAAGATGGTGTTTATAATGCACTAAAAGAATTAAACAGTAAAGGTATTCAATCAATTATTACTTCAGTTGAAGATGTAATAAATAATCCTGATAATTTAGCAGAAATAAAAAGTAACTATATGGTAAGACATTTAAGTGAACAAGATAAATTGTTAGGTGATTTTTAATTTTACTAGTAATTTGGGAGAGTTCATAAAATGGAAGTTAATACACTTTTACCAATTTTAACGGCTATTATTGGTTCATACCTGACATATTTTTTTGCAAGTCGTTCAAAACGAGAAGAAATAATATTGAAATATAAAGAAGAAAAATACGCAAATCTTCTTGTATTATTACAAGGTTTTGTTGGTTCAACAGCTACATCGGAAACAAAACGTAAACAATATCGCTCTTGGATTTATAGCTCTGATGAAGTAGTCGTAGGACTTAATGATATGGTAAGTTTAGTAATTGATTCAAAAGGTAAAGTTCCTGATCCTGAACTTGGGAAAAAAGTTGTTGGAAATATAGTTCTAGCAATGAGAAAAGATTTAAATGGTAAAACTAATCTTAAATATACAGATTTTAGATACACAGATGTTATATAACAAAATAATGAAGTCAATTAATTACTTTATTTTATAGAAAGGTCCTAATATATTGGAAAATATAACAGTCTCAATTAATAACTTAAGTGAATTAAAAAATAAATTGGAAGAACATAAAAATTTACTAATTACTTCAGAAGAAACAAATATTAAATATAATTTATCAACTACTTTAATTGATAAATTAAGTCAAATGATTAATGAATTATCAAATAGTTATAATGATTTACATAAACATGTTTCTACACTAAGATATGTACTAGAAACTTTGATAGTTACAAAATTATTACTTGTTGAGAATGATTATTTTGCAAAAATTTATTTTTCAATTTATAAGCAACAAGAAAATAAAATTAAACAAGTGATCCAACGACTTAAAAATGAAATACAAATTTTAAAGAATTATTCTGAAGAAAATTCAAAACTTAATGCACAAAATAGATTAAAATATACATCTGATTTTAAAAAAATAGCAGAAGAGAATGAAAAAACATTTCAATTTTTAAAAAATAAAGCCCAAAATGAAATAACGATTTTTATGAATCAACTTGAAGAATATGGGTTTGAGGCTTTATTTATAATGCTAGAAAAAGGTACTTTATTAGAATATGTGAATAAACTAAATGAATTTGAAGAATTAACACTAAAAAAACAGAAACAATTAGCTAAAGAAGAATGGTTTAAAAGATATTTTGGTGCAAGAGTTCAACATACTCAAGTATTTAAACTTTTAAAAGATGATAGAACTTGGGAAGAAAAAGCAAAACTTGTAGGATTAGATAAAGAATATAATCTTAATTATGAAATGACAAGTTCATTGCTTCATTTTACTTCATATAGTCTTTCTACACTAAATATTGCGAAAGAAGATGAAATAAAATATAACTATATGTTAATTAATCAATATATTAAGCAAATTACTACAAATATAAGTGCATTTTCTAAGGTTATGATTTTTGATATGTTGAAAGTCATTAAAGTCTAAGTTAATTGAAAGAAATATTTAAATTTGACATTTTATGGAGAATACGTTAGTATTGCTTACATAAAAAAACAATTTAATCTTTGAAAGTAGTTGATTTAATCAATCTCTTTGAGAGATTACCTCCTCAAAAAACCATCGGGGTGAACGACTTGTATCGTTTATGGGATGAGAACTCTCGACAACCGTAAAATGTAGCAGTTTTTGGTCTGCTACTTTTTTATTAACGATGATGAATCAGTCTTCTTTTTCTTCATTTTTTTCTTTTTGCTCTTTTTTGACTTGTTGTCCAAGTCCTTTAAATCCTAATAAATTTGCAACAACAACTCCCATGGGAATTGTAATTGCAGTAATTGCTAATCCAGTATGTCCTAAATATGCAAAATAAGCAGAAGCTGCTAAAGAAAGAATACTTAATACTATTGCAAAATTTAAAGCTCTAAATGCAAATCTTCTTTGATAAGGCTTTTCTGACAATCTTGATTTTTGCTCTTTTTGTTCTAACTCCAAAATACTTTTATCTATATTTATATTATGTTTTTGTTGTTCCTCATACAAACACATAACTCTATCTGCAATATTTGGATTAATTTCAGATAATGTAGCTAATTTTTCAATATCAATATTTTGAGCTAAATGATAATTGTTTTGTTGATTAAAAACTGCTCCAACACTAGTAGATGAATCATTAGAATCGTTTTCTAGCACTTCACATTCAGTAGAATTTTCAGGCTGTTGCTTCTGCAATTTTCCCATTTACTACCTTATTTATTCTTTTGTGATTTTTTCTTCTTGTAGAATTAATTCTTAAAGCAGTTTCTCCAAGTTTATTTGATGGAGCAACGATATTATTATACCCATTAGAATTTAAGCTATTTGCAATTCCCGAAAGAAAAATTTTCAAACTTCTTCCCATAATATCCTCCTTTTAAAGTTCAACTAGTTATACCTAATAGTAATAGAATTATATTAAATTATCCTTAAAATATAATATAAGAATATTAGATTTTATATTGTAATTATAATTCTTCTATAGATTTTAACTTATCTAACCAATCAGCATACCACTGCATTAACTCTTTTTTTTCTTCAAAATATTTCATTTTTGAAGATCTATTATAAGAAGCTTTAACTTGATTTCTTTCTTCATGTGCTAAGCAAGATTCTATAATATCACTATTAAACTCATGCTCTTTAATTTTCTCGTGTGTAATTGTTGAGAAAGTACTTCTAAATCCATGAGTACAGTGTCTATCTTTATATCCTATTTTCATTAAAGCGTGATTTACTGTTGCATCGCTTAAACATTTTAAATTAGAAGTAGGTGAGGGGAATACATATTTACTTTTATGTTTAGAAAATGGTTCAATCATTTTTAATATTTCGATTGCTTGTTTTGATAAAGGTAGGATAAAATCTTTTTTATTTTTCATCTTTTCACCTGGTATATCTAAAATCATTTTTTCAAAATTTACTTCATTCCATTCTAAACTTCTTAAATTAGAAGGTCTTAAAGCTACAAAAGGAGCTAGTTTTAAAGCTACAATAGTTGTAATACTAGCTTTATACAAGTTTTCAAAATTATTTATATCTTTCATTAACTCTTTAATCTCATTTTCTTTTGTAACTGCATTCATATGGTTATGTCGAGTTGAAATAATAATATTTTTTTTATCTATATCAGCAATTATATTATGCTTAACATAATTATAAGTAACTGCATATTTATAAATTCTATTAAAATTACCCATAAGTTTATCTGCTGAACCATGAATACCTTTTTTATTCATCCTATCAATAATATTTAATATATCAGTTATTGTTATATTTTCTATAAGTTTATTTCCTATATATGGATAAGCATGGTTTTTAATAACATTTTCTACTTTGACATATGTTTTATTGACCCATTCTTTTTTCATTTTAGAAAGCCATTTTTCAGATATATTTTTAAAAGTATTAATATTATCTTCATGTGAGATGTTTTTTTCTACTATAGGATTAATATTTTGTTTTAAAAGTTTTTTTGTTTTATCTTTTAATGCTCTAGCTTCACTCAACGATGTATCAGGATACACTCCAAAGCTCATAGATTTTCTTTTATTTTCAAAACTAAAATCAAATTGAAAAAATTTTGTACCATTTTCTTTTATAATTAAATAAAGTCCTTGCCCATCAGATAACTTATTATTGAGTTTTGGTTTTTCTTTATTGTTTAGTTTTGCAATTTTTTTTAACTGTTCATATTCTTCTTTTGATGTATATTTAGCGTTTTTAATTTCTTTATCTGTTAGTGGTTTAACAATTTTTGGCATTTTACGGTATCCAATTCTTAGTTTTTCTAATTACCGTAAAGATTACCGTAATAAATCTTAGAAAGTATTAAAATTGATAAGAATAATATAGAATGATTTGGAATACTAAAGCTCGATATTATCGAACTTTTTAGAACATATAAGAAAGTATAATTATTAATATTGGTGGAGATGTGGAGAGTCGAACTCCAGTCTTAAAACAGGTCATAATAGCGTCTACATGCTTAGAAGAGTTGAAGAATTTCACTAAATGACAGCTCAACTCCCAAAGGCAATCATATAGCTAAGATTAAAAATGTCTCTACAAAAATCAATCACATCTTTGTAGATAATCTATCTGGGTTGAACCCGCGAGCTCCACTTAGATAGAATCAGTGGTGCGAGTCTCCGAGACTCAAGCCGTTAGGCGAGTCAATAAGTTGTTAAACTTACGCAGCTTTAGCGTAAGCTGGAGCGTAA
>CBFIGT010000101.1:0-8174 GCA_965662175.1 Arcobacter sp.
GATGATGAATCATCCTATGCATTTACATGGTATGTGGAGTGATTTAGAAACAGGAGATGATAACTATCTTCCTAAAAAACATACAATTATCTCACAACCTGGTTCGAAAATTAGTTTTAGAGTAAATGTTGATGCAAAAGGTTCATGGGCTTACCATTGTCATTTACTTTATCACATGACAGATATGTTTAGAAAAGTAATAGTGTCTTAAGGAGGATATGATGAAAAAATTATTATTAGCAACATCAATTACAGGATTATTAGCAACATCAAGTTTAGCAGGTGGTGGTGGAGATATTTTTAGAAGCTCATTAGTAGTTGATCAACTTGAATATCAACTTAGTGATGAAAAAGCAACTTCATGGAATGTCTATGGTTATGCAGGTTATGATATAAATAAAGTATATATCTATTCTGAGGGAGAAAAACCCAAAGATGAATCTGCTCAAAGTGAAAATCAATTAGTTTATTCAAGAGCAATCTCACCTTTTTGGGATGCTCAAATTGGTGTAGGATATGATAAAAATGAAGAATCTCACCAAACTTGGGGTGTAATTGGGATACAAGGTTTAGCTCCATACTTTTTTGAAAGTAGAGCTACTCTTTTATTTGGAAAGGATGGGAATATTGGATTAAGAGCTGAAGCTGAATATGATGCATTATTAACACAAAAACTTATATTAAGTCCAAGTATTGCATTAAGTGCATATACGAAAAACAATGAAGAAATGGGAATAGGAAGTGGGTTCTCAAATATTACTCTTGGAACTAGATTAAGATATGAAATGAAAAGAGAATTCGCTCCATATATAGGAGTTGAGTGGAGTAAAAATATAGGAAATACAAATGATATGTCATCTTTAGATGAAGTATATGCAGTTGCTGGTGTAAGATTTTGGTTTTAGTAAGAATTCCACATAAACTCCATACTAAACAAATATAATTATAAATAAAATAAAAAAGGAAATACAATGAAAAAGTTATCTACAATATTATTAGGATTAAGTTTATTAGCAGGAGGTTCATTATATGCAGCAGGTGCTCATGATCATGAACATAAAGCTACAACTGAAACAAGTGATCACATGGGTGATCATATGCATGAAGGCAAAATGACAAACCATATGAATATGGATGGAATGACTGATGAAGAAATGAAAAAAAACATGAAAGAGAAATAACGTTATGAAAAAAACATTTAAAGCTAATAATATATCTTGTATAAGTTGTGCAAATTTAATAAAAGGTTCTTTAGAAGATGATTTTGGAACTATAGAAGTAAATTTAAATGCTACTCCTAAAGAAGTTAGTGTTCAAATTTTAAATGATGAACAAGAAAAATCTTTTAAAAAAGAAATGAATGAATTAGGTTTTGGAATAATAGAAAACTAATATATAAGTTGCACAAGGAGTACTAATGGCAAAAGAAACAATAAAACTAAATATTTCAGGTATGACTTGTGTAAATTGTTCTAATGGAATTGAAAAAGCTGTAAATAAACTAGATGGTCTAGAATCATCAAAAGTAAGCTTTGCTTCAAATGAAGGTGAATTTTTTATTGATAATAAACTTTTAAATAAAGAAACTTTAATTAGTAAAATCAAAAAACTAGGTTATGGAGTTGAAGAAGATTTAAAAGCTTTAGAAAAAGCTAAACTTATGGATTATAATAAATTGAGAAATATTTTTTCTATAAGTATGGCCTTAACTATAGTTATGTTCTATTTTGCATTTTTTCCAATTGAAAATAGCCAAAACAATCAATATATTATGTTCTTTCTAGCAACAATCGTGCAGTTTTATGCAGGAGGGAGATTTTATATTTTAGCTTATAAGGCTGTTAGTAATAATAACTATGATATGAATGTATTAGTTGCTTTAGGTACTAGTGCAGCATATTTTTATTCTGTTTTTGTAGTCTTTTTCCCTTCACTATTTCCTGAAAATTTACGATTCTTATATTTTGATGGGGCCGCTGTAATAATTAGTTTTATTCTTTTAGGACGTTTACTAGAAGAACGTTCAAAAGCAAAAGCTACAGATTTTTTGAAAAAACTTATGGACTTAGCTCCATTAAATGCAACATTAATTTGCGAAGATGGTAGTTTTAAAACTGTTCTAGCTAGTGAACTAAAAGTTGGTGATAAAGTTTTAATAAAAACAGGTGAGAAAATATCCACTGATGCAGTTATAAGTAAAGGAAGTGCAGATATTGATACTTCTATGATTACAGGTGAATCAATGCCTGTATATAAAACTATCGGTGATGAAGTAATTGCTGGAACTTTAAATACAACTGGAGTTATAGAAGTTGTAGTATTAAAGCAATCAAATGATACTACTTTATCAAAGATAATTGCACTTTTAAGTACCGCACAAAGTAAAAAACTTCCAATAAGTAGATTTGCTGATAATGTTGCAAATATTTTTGTTCCTGTAGTTATTATCATTTCAATTCTTACTTTTTTTGCTTGGTATTTTATAGTAGGAAATGCTTTAAATGCTATTTTAGCATCTATTTCTGTTTTAGTTATTTCATGTCCTTGTGCTTTAGGTCTTGCAACTCCTATTGCAATTGTAAGCTCAGTTGGAAAAGGTGCACAAGAGGGAATATTAATAAAAAACCCTGAAATTCTTGAAATTATAAAAGATATAAAATATGCTGTATTTGATAAAACAGGAACTCTTACAAAAGGAATTATTTCAGTTAAAGATGCAATCTATGAAGAAAAATATTTAGATATTTTAGCTTCCATTGAAACAAAAAGTGAACATCCAATTTCAAAAGCTGTAGTTCATTTTGTGAAAAATAAAAACATACAGATAAATAAAGAATTTGCAGATATACAAATTATTCCTGGTCTTGGAATAAGTGCAATATATAAAAATAAAAATGTACTAATAGGCTCACTTAATTTTCTTAAAAAGAATGGTATAAAATTAAATGATAAATATCTAAACTTCTATAATAATTCATTAGCAAATGGTTCCGGTGTAATATTAGCATCAATAGAAAAAGAGTGTGTGGCTGTTTTTGCTTTAGAAGATAGTATTAAAGATGGTGCAAAAGAGTTAATTGCTAATTTAAAAGCAAAAGATATTATTCCTATATTATTAACAGGTGATAATAAAATTACTGCATATAATGTTGCTAAAGAGTTAAATATTGATAAAGTTTATGCTCAAGTTTTACCTGATGAAAAATACAAAGTGATAACAGAACTTCAAAAAGAAGCAAAAGTAATGTTTGTAGGTGATGGAATAAATGATTCACCATCTATTAAACAAGCAGATATTGGAATAACTTTAAATTCTGGTTCTGATATAACAAAAGATGCAGGTGATATTATTTTAATAAATAATGATCTAAAAGCTGTATCAAAAAGTATTAATTTATCAATAGAATCAATGAAAACAATAAAACAAAATTTATTTTGGGCATTTATTTATAATATTGGAGGAATTCCCTTGGCAGCAGGAGTATTTTACCCTATATTTGGTGTAATGTTAACTCCAATGTATGCAGGAATTGCAATGAGTTTTTCTTCAGTTACTGTTGTATTAAACTCATTACGTTTAAAGTTTAAGAAGATTTAGTAAGAGATTATTTATTTCTTACTATTCTTTTAATTACTACGTAGAATTTTCTTTCTAATCTTCCTCATCCTTTATTCATTAGATTAATATAATAATAAAATTTACACATAATGGTCATAGTCATAATGATTTAAAATCTAAACTAACTATTTACTCTCCAGACAAGACTAGATTATCTTACAAAGGTAAAAACCTAAAAATAAATGGCAAATATATATATAATGTAAATTTAAAAGAAAAAGGTACATATACATTTCTCCTAACATTTGCTCATAATGTAGGTATAACAAAATCAAAAAGAGGTTCATTTATTGTTAATTAAGCATTCATAGCTTTTTTAATAAAAAGTTTCCTCATTAACTACACACAAGATAGATAAAATTATACAATTTAAAAAAAGGAAAAAAAATGAAAAAAATTTCAACAATTGTAATTGGATTAAGTTTATTAACAAGTACAGCATTATTTGCTAGTGGAGATCATATGGGAGATCATATGCATAATGGGAAAATGGCAAACCACATGAATCCTGATGGTAAAACTGACAAGGAGATGAATAAAATGGGGATGAGCCCATACCATCATAATATGATGGTAAATGGATATGATGTAACAGTTGCATCTGACAAACCATTATCTGATGGCAAAAATCACATGTCAGTTATGTTAATGAAAAATGGTCATCCTATAAATGATGCTAATATGAGTATGAAATTTTCAATGCCATCAATGCCTGGGATGGAATTTATGGAACAAGCGTCTTTTAATAATGACAAATATAATACAAATGTAAACTTTAGCATGGGTGGACAATGGGATTATGAACTAATTTTTAAAACGAGTGATGGGGTAATAAATAAAGTAAATGGCAGTGTAAATATAAAATGATTTATAAATCATTATTAGTAGCTTCTCTAATAATATCATCAAGTCTTTCACTTGAACTTGATGATATTTCAAAAAAAAATACTGAAGAATTAAGCCTTCAAAAAGTTGTAAAAACAGCAGTACTTAATGATTCTTGGTTATTAGGCAATAAATATACTCAAGAGGCTATAGAAGAGAGTAGTATTGCAGCTGGAACATATACTGACCCTAAAGTAACAATTGGTGCAGCTAATATACCAACTGATACATTTGATTTAAATCAAGAAGCTATGACTCAATTAAAAGTAGGTATTTCTCAAATGTTTCCAAGAGGAGATAGTTTAGAAATAAAAAAAGAACAACTTAAACTGCAATCTAGTCAGTACCCTTATCAAAGAGAAGATAGAAAAGGTAAATTAACTGTACAAATTTCTCAACTTTGGTTAGAAGCGTATAAAGCTCAAGAGAGTATTGACCTAATTGAAAAAAATCGTTCTTTATTTGAACAATTAGTAGATATAACAGAATCAAGTTATTCATCAACATTGGGAAAGACAAGACAACAAGATATAGTAAGAGCGCAATTAGAATTAACCAAGTTAGAAGATAGACTTACGATTTTAAAACAAAAAAAAGACAAAGCAATATTAAGTCTTTCAGAATGGCTATATAGTTTTACAGAAGATGATATAAATAATGAAAATATATTAAAAAACTCAAATTTAATTTTACCTCAAGTGTTACCTTCTATTGAAATGATTGATAACTATAGCTTTACTTTTAGCAAAAATTCTAAAAAATTATTAAAAAAGTTTGAAAACCATCCTTCTATAAAAAATCTTGAACAAAAAATAAAAGTAGCATCAAAAAATATAGCTTTAGCAAGAGAAAACTATAAACCACAATTTGCTGTTAATGCAAGTTATGCAAAAAGAGAAGATGATTTATCAGGAAAAAATAGAGCTGATTTATTCTCATTAGGAGTTACTTTTGATTTACCAGTATTTGTAAAAAATAGACAAGATAAAGGACTTAAAGTAGCAATGCTACAAACTAAATCAATTAAAACAGAAAAAATCTTACAATATAAAAAACTTCTTAGCTCATTTGAGACAACAAAAAATAATTTATTAAGATTAAAAGATAGACAATCTTTATATAAATTAAAACTATTACCTCAAATAAATGAGCAAGCTGAGGCCTCTTTAACAGCTTATACAAATGATGATGGAGATTTTGCAGAAGTTGTAAGATCAAGAATTTCACAATTAAATTCACAAATTGATATATTAGATATTAATGTTGAAATTCAAAAAAATATTGTTAAATATAATTATCTTTTTGCTAATAATGCAGAAAATATATTAAAAATATCAAATAAATAAGGAAAAACTATGAAATTTGGTTTATTCGTTGCTGGAATTGTTTTAGGAGGAGGTATAGCTTACCTTGGGTTAAACTCTATAGGAGAAAGTGAACCTTCAAATTTTACAACAGAAAATAAAGATATTGAAAAAAAGCCTCTTTATTGGGTAGCTCCAATGGATGCAAATTATAGAAGAGATAAGCCTGGGAAATCTCCAATGGGAATGGATTTAATACCATTTTATGGGAACCAAGGAAGCGGTCCTGATGAAGGAGAAGGAACAATAAAGATTTCTCCAAGTGTAGTTAATAATTTGGGAGTAAGAACTGATTTAGTAAAAAAACAATCTCTTCATTCTCAAATTAATACTGTTGGATATATAAACTATGATGAAGATTATTTAATTCATATTCATCCAAGAGTAAATGGTTGGATAGAAAAACTTTATGTAAAAGCATCTGGTGATCCAATAAAAAAAGGAGAACCATTGTATGAAATTTATTCTCCTGAAATGGTTAATGCTCAAGAGGAACTGTTACTAGCACTAGAAAGAAAAAATCAAAGATTAATAAAAGCTGCAAAGAATAGGCTAGTGTCCTTACAAGTGCCAATTTTAGCGATTAAAGAATTAGAAAGAACAAGAAAAGTTAAACAATCAATTACTTTTTATTCTCCTAGTACTGGAGTAATAGATAATCTTAAGATTAGAGAAGGTTTTTATGTAAAACCAGGGATAACGCTTATGTCCATTGGAACATTAAAACAAGTTTGGGTTAATGCAGAGATATTTGAACGTCAAGCATCTGAAGTTGAAATTGGAATACCTGTTGAGATGAAGCTTGATTATTTACCTGGACAAGAGTGGAAAGGTGTGGTTGATTATATTTATCCTACATTAGATGTTAAAACAAGAACTATAAAAGTAAGATTAAAATTTGCTAATGAAGATGAACTCTTAAAGCCAGGAATGTTTGCACAAGTTATTATTCATGGAAAAAAAGATAAACCCACTCTTTCAGTCCCTAAAGAAGCAGTAATTAGAACAGGTAATTCAAATAGAGTAGTACTAGCATTAGGGGAAGGAAGTTTTAAGTCTATAAATGTAAAAGTTGGGAAATTTGATGACCAATATGCACAAATTTTGGAAGGCTTAAATGAAGGTGAACGAATTGTTACTTCAGCTCAATTTTTATTAGATTCAGAGTCAAGTAAAACTTCAGATTTTAAACGTATGTCAAAATTAAAAAATAAAGATGACAATTCATCTTCAGATATGAAATCAATGGATAAAAATTCTGAGCAAAAAGAATGGGCGGAAGCAAAAGTTGTTAAACTTATGCCTGAAGATACTTCAATTAAAGTAACTCATAGTGAAATTCCTAATTGGAAATGGCCATCAATGACTATGAATTTTGAAGTATCAGATAGAATTGATTTTTCTATGTTTAAAGTCGATATGCCTATGGATATTGAGATTACTAAAACAAAAGATAATAAATATATTATAACTGATGTTCGAATGAAACATTATGGAATTGAGAGTAAATTATGATTAAATCTATAATATATTGGTCTGTTAAGAACCGTTTTTTTGTATTACTTGCAACAGTGATGATTGTAGGTGCTGGATTGTTCTCTGTTAAAAATACAGCAGTAGATGCCTTACCTGATTTATCAGATGTACAAGTTATTATAAAAACAAGCTATCCAGGGCAAGCACCACAAGTTGTTGAGGATCAAGTAACATACCCTCTTACAACTGCAATGCTTTCTGTTCCTGGTGCAGTTACAGTACGTGGATACTCATTTTTTGGAGATTCATATGTATATGTAATTTTTGATGAAAAAACAGATTTATATTGGGCAAGAAGTAGAGTTTTAGAATATTTAAGTCAAGTATCATCTACTCTTCCATCAAATGCAAAAACACAACTAGGTCCAGATGCAACTGGAGTTGGTTGGGTTTATTTATATGCACTTATTGATAAAACTGGCAAAAATGATATTAGTCAATTAAGAAGTGTGCAAGATTGGTTTTTAAAATATGAACTTCAAACAGTTCCTGGTGTTTCAGAAGTTACAGCACTAGGTGGTATGGTTAAACAGTATCAAGTCAAAATTGATCCAGATAAATTAAGAGCATTTAGTATACCTCTGTCACTTATTCATACTGCCATTAAAAAAGGAAATCAAGAAGTTGGAGCCTCTGTTGTAGAAATGGCAGAAGCTGAGTATATGGTAAGAGTTACAGGATATTTAGAAAATAAAGAAGATATAGGAAATATCCCACTTGGAATGAATGTAAATGGAACACCTCTTCTTTTAAAAGATATTGCTGAGATT
>CBFIGT010000101.1:8184-8461 GCA_965662175.1 Arcobacter sp.
AGGTATCGCCGAGTTAAATGGAGAAGGAGAAACTGTTGGCGGAATAGTTGTCATGCGTTATGGGGAAAATGCACAAAAAACGATTGATCTAGTAAAAGCTAAATTAGAAACATTAAAAAAAGGTTTACCAGAAGGTGTTGAAATTGTACCTGTATATGATAGAAGTAAATTAATTGAAAGTGCAGTAGATAATTTAACATTTAAATTACTTGAGGAATTTGCAGTTGTTGCTTTAGTTTGTATGATATTCTTATTTCATGTTCGTTCATCATTAGTC
>CBFIGT010000102.1:0-8411 GCA_965662175.1 Arcobacter sp.
GAAATAAATCTAAATGCAGGAAGCTTCGGATACAAAAAAGCTAGTGCAACAGTAAGTGGTGGGACTGATAGATTTAAGATTTTAGTTTCAGCATCAACTGAGAGTAGTGAGCAATATGAAGATGGAGATGGAAATGACTTTTATGAGCAACAAATAAATAGCTCAATGCCTGCTGCTAATGTATATTCATCATCTGATTATAAGTCATATGAAAAAAAGACTTTATTAAGTAAAATGATTTTTAATATTGATGATTATTCAGATATAAAATTATCATATACAGCAAATAGAAGTGATAATGTTTTATATCCAAATACTCCAATGGATGCTGATTATGATGATTCTGATATTTACAGTTTAGCTTATGAAATAAGAGATTTAGGTGCTTATTCAAAAAAATTAAATTTTGATTATTATTACTCTTATGTTGATCATCCTATGAGTACAACTTTAAGAAACAATGCAGTTGCATCAAACTATAAAACAAATCATATGGAATCTTCAATTTGGGGAACAAAACTAAAAAATGGATTAGAAACTTCATTTGGATATTTAACTTTAGGAGCTGATGTCAGCCAAAGAAATTGGAAAGGACAATATGAGTATTTAACAAATCCAACAACTATAAGTCTTACATCAACAGATACATTAAATAAAGCACTTTTTACAAAACTTGAACAAAAAGTTGGTAAATTTGATATAGATTATGGTTTAAGATATGATAATACTAATATTGATGCTACAGATAGTGCTTACAATGACAGAAGCTATGATGATTTAAGTGCAAATATTTTTGCAATTTATAATAGTGATAGTTATACTAAATATTTTGTAGGTTTAGGAAAATCAATTAGAGTACCCGATGCTAGAGAGTTATATTATAGTGCTGGGATTGGTAATGATAGTTTAGATGAGACAAAAAATTATGAAATAGATTTAGGATTTGAAAAGATTTTAGGAAATTTTAAAATAAAGTCTAAAATCTTCTACTCTATTTTAGAAGATTATATTTATTATAACTCTTCTTCAACAAAATTTGAAAATATTGATGCAAAAATCTATGGTGCTCAAATAAGTGGATTTTATTATTTTGATAAGGATTTATCATTAGATTATGCTTTCTCTTATCAAAGAGGGCAAAAAGATGAAGCACTAATTGCTCAAACAGATAAAGATTTAGCTGAAATACCACCATTAAAAACTAATATGGCACTTAATTATGAGTATTCATCAAGTAAAATTACAGCTGAAATGATTGCTGTTGATAGTTGGTCAAACTTTGATGATGATAATGGTGAACAAGAGTTAGCTGGATATGCTGTTTTTAATTTAAAATATAAAAATAAAATCAATAAAAATATTGAACTAACACTTGGAGTTGATAATATTTTTGATAAAACTTATGCCTCTTCAAATACTTATAAAGACTTAACATTAGTAGTATCAGGTGGTGAGTCAATATTGATGAATGACCCAGGAAGATATGCTTATGTGAATTTAAGATATATGTTCTAAATAAAAGGAAGATTTCTTCCTTTTATTCAAAGTTTGTTTTATTTAACTCAATCATAAAAGATGCACCATGAGTTTTATTTAAAGCAGAAATTTTTCCATTCATATTTTTTTCAATGATTATTTTAGACATGTATAGTCCTAGCCCGGTACCATTTTTTTCCATTTTAGTAGAAAAATATGGTTCAAAAATTTTACTTAGAATATTATTTTTAATTCCTCCTGCATTATCAGTTATTTCTATAGTAATTACATTTTCTTTACAATTAATATTTGTATTTATCCATTTTTCTTCCAAAGTAGTCTCTTCTAGTGCATCAATTGCATTACTAATTATATTTATAATAACTTGTTCAAACTCTCCCTTATAAGAATTAATGATTAAACAATCATCACTAATATTATTTTCTAATAGAATGTTATATTTAACAGAACTAGAGTCTAGCTTGAGTTGAAGTACATCATAGGCAATTTTTATAGCTTCTTGTACATTGAATTCCTCTTTTTCTTTTGAAGGCTTAAAAAAGTTTTTAAAATTATCAATAGTTTTAGACATATGAGTTAAAGTTTTTTGTATTTTTTTATTATTGTTATTAAAAATTTCATCATCGAGTGTATCCATATTATAATGAAGTTTAATCTCTTGTTGAAGGACTGAAATTGCATTTAAAGGTTGTCTCCATTGGTGTGCTAACATTGAAGTCATTTCTCCCATTGCTGAAAATTTTGATTGTTGTATTAGTAGTTTTTGTTGTTCTTCAAGTTCATTAAAAAGTTTTCTAGGTATCTTTGATAAGTAATATGCTAGTGCATAAGAACATAAAAATATAAAAATTAAGATTAATAGATATTTATAGTTTAAAATATTATAAAAGTCAGCAAGCCAATCTTTTTGAGTAAGTCCTATATAAAATATTTCATCATTTAAACCTTCTACTAATGTATCAGTGTAAATAAAATTTTCTTTTTCTAAGAGACTTTTACCTTTTAGGTATTTTGTCCATTCATTTTTATTATTAAAACTTGAGACTAAGATATCACCATCTTTATCAAATATATCAATAAAAAAATCTTTTGATTTTATAATATCTTCTAGAATATATTTACCAAAAATATTGACAATAATTATTCCTCTGCTCTTATAATTAGAAAATACAGGAATAGCAAATCGCCATACAGGTTTGTATGGAAGTTCTATTTTTCCATTTTCAATATTTAAATCTAAATTTGAAACATATATCTCATTAGCTTTTTTACTTATAGCTTTTTGAAAATAATCTCTATTAAACTTATTTTGTAAATTATTTTTATCTATTAAGTTAATTTCTCCATTTAGAGTATTTCTATCTACTCTTAATTTTTCTTGACCTTTTTCATCTATATATCTAAGTTGAGTAATATATTTTTCATTTTGAACTAAAGTTATAAAAAGAGTTACTAAATCTTCTTCTGCTTTTAAATTAGTATCTTTTAGAAAAGATGAAAAAAATCTATTGTGCTCAATCACTGCTAAAAAACTATCATAATGTTCATAAAACTCTTTAATTTTTTCTTTTTTTAATATAACTTCATGTTTTGCTTTATCTACATTTACAGAGTGCTGAAAACTTGTAAATTCAATATATAATACAAATAGAAGTAAAAAAGTGAAACTTATTCCTGTTAAAATAAATAAAGCTGTAAAGCCTTTTGTATAATCTACTCTTTTTAAAAAATCCATCTTTTAAACTTTATAACTAACATAGTTCTTTAAAATCTTTTGGAGTAGAAATATAATATCCTTGATACATATCAACTCCAAGAGCTTTTAATTTTTCAAATATTATTTCATTTTCAACAAACTCTGCTACAACTTCAATATTAAGATTTTTACAAAGCTTCATAATGGACTCCAACACTAAATATCCTCTATAATCATCTATTCTTTTTACTAAGCTACCATCTATTTTTATAATATCAATTGGTATATCAAAAATATATTCATAATTTGAGAAGCCACTTCCAAAATCATCTATAGCAATCTTTGCACCATAAAGTTTCATTATTTTACAAAAATCAGTTGTTTTTGTAATATCTTCAATCCCTTCACTCTCTAATAATTCTATTGTTATACTTTGATGTAAGTTTTCTTTTAGGGTATTTATTAAAAAGTCTACTATTTTTGGATTTATAATATCTTCAAAAGATAAATTTATACTTACACTTTTATTTAAAATTCTTGAACATTCTAAAGATTTCTCGATCATTATTTTTGTAAATTTTTCATAATGTTTAGAATCTTTTAATAAATCTAAAAAGAAAAAAGGTGAGATTATTTTGCCTTCTTCATCTGGGTCTATTAATCTTGCTAAGGCTTCATATTTAACTATATTTTTATCCTTATCAACTATTGGTTGGAAATAAGGTATTATGCCATCAGAAATAAAAGCTTTTTTTATTTTTTGTAGTATGATAATATTTTCTTTGTATTTTTCTTTTTCTTCACTTTTTAAAGTTATAAAAGATTGGTAGTTCTTCTTATTTCTATGTGCCACATCTAATGCTATTAAGGCTTCAAGAAGTAAATCATCATGTGAACAAGAACTTGAAACAATAGTTGATGATATATCAATAGAAATGTCATCAATATTTGCAATGTAATCATCTAAATATGTTAAAAGAGAATCTACTATTTCAGGTATTTCAGCAAAGTTTTCTATATTTTCTTTTTTTGTAGTAATAACAAAATTTGGACCGTCTAATTTATACAATACTTTGGATTTTGTATTTTGCCAAAAAATTTCTAGTTCATTTTTTACTAAATTTAGAAGTTTATCAGTAACTTCATAACCATAGATATGTCTGTATTTTTCAAAATCATCAATATTGATTAAAATTAGTGCTAGTTCTGCATCATTATCATTATTTAATTCATTATATAAGGCTTGTCTATTTGGAAGTCCTGTTAAGTTATCTGTATAGAGTTTTTTTATAGTTTCATCTTTTTCTTTTAATATTTGAGTTAAGTCTTTTAGTATAAAAGTAACGATTTTTATTTTATCTTCTTCTATTAATGAAGCAAATGCTGTAATATTGAAAGAAAAAGACTCACCTTCTAATTTTATAAATAAAGTTTTATTATAAATATCTAAGTTATTTATTTTTTCCATACACTCATTAAAAATAGACTCTTCAAGTAATTGTTTTAGTTCCATTAGAATAAATTGTTCTCTAATTTTATTTTCAAAGTAGCTTCCTAGTCCGTTTGAAAAACATGTTATATTATTTTGAACATTATAATCTATAACAAAATTTGTTAAGGTAATAGCCTTTTTATAATTCTTTAGTTGTACTCTTTTTTTTCTTAGCTCATTTTTTTCAATTAAGTCTTTAGATAAAGAAGTAACTTTTTCAAGTAGTATTTTTAAATTAACAGGTTTTTGTATAAACTTTTCCACTTTTAAATCAATTGCTTTTGTTAGATATTCAAGTTCATTAAATGCAGTAGTTATAATAACTGGTACATTTAGTCCTCTTTTCTGTAGCTCCTCAACAAAACTTAATCCATCCATTTTTGGCATACGGATATCGCTTATGACAAAATCTATTTTTATACCAGCTTGAATTAATTCTAAAGCTTCGATTCCATTTGATACAGTATATACATTTTTAACAACTAGTTTAAGAGTTCTTTCAATAGAGTCTCGAACAATTAAATCATCTTCTAAATAGAGTATTGTGATATTAGGCAAAACTTTACTTTTTAGATTTATTTTCTCCATATTTGTTCTCTTTGTAATTAATATAAACAATCATACCCTTTTTTTATT
The DNA here is from genome assembly GCA_965662175.1 of Arcobacter sp. Lineage (GTDB taxonomy): Bacteria > Campylobacterota > Campylobacteria > Campylobacterales > Arcobacteraceae > Arcobacter. Next base: position 5,322 of record CBFIGT010000102.1, read on the forward strand.
AAATAAATGTTAATTAATAATTATTTATATGAAGTTAAGTGGTAGGTTATTTTTTAGAATAATGAAGATGTAAATTTTTATGTAGTGATTAAATAGCCTGATTAATTGGCTATTTAATTTTTAATCAAACTCCATTCTAACTTGCGTTTGTCCTGTTGTTCCAAAGGCATCATCGATTTTTTTTGCTATTTCTTTAAAATCAACACCTTGTACAGTTTTTAGTGATTTTAATATCTCTTTTTTTCCATTTACCAACTCTTTTGATTTAATACCGTGAGAAATAGATAAACTAGCCTCTATAAAAGCAGATAATTTATCACACTGTTTTAGTGCTTTTCCATCTATAGCATTATATTTATCACTATTATATGAAGCTAATCCATCACTAATAACTTCTATTTTATCAATATAAATTTTGTCTAAAAACTCATCTTTTACACCATCATATAAACCTAAATAATAAGCAAACTCATTTTTTGTATTTTCAGGAATATTTGGCATAATATCATCCTCTATTTTGATTATTTCATATTCACTTATTATCTCAGATAAATCATCAACACAATATTTTACAGGTGAAATTATATCTCTTGTTAGAGCCTCAGGTAAATCATGAAAAAGTCCAGTGTAAAAGTTATTTTGTAATCTTTTATCACAGGCATTTATGTCAATAGAGTAAAAGTAACCAAAAAGTGCTACTGTTAACATATGTCCTAAAACAGAGGTTTCAGGGATTCTTGGAGTTTGTGACCATCTTTTTTGAAATCTTAATCTTCCACTTAAGTCAACAACCTTTGCAAGTTTTTTATTTAGTGCAATTTTACGAACACCAATTAACTCATAATAATCTTCAATCTCTTCTTCAACACTTTTTTTTACATCTTCTATATCACTTAAAAAAGCACTTGTTTGATATACAATAGAAAACTCCCATTTTGTAGATAAATAAGAGGCTGCTTTGTTTATAAATCTCTCTTTTTTATACATATTTGGATTTTCCAAATACTCTTCAAATTTTTTAAGAAAGTTTCCATTGTCAATATCTTTTATAGAATCATGAAGTTTACTTATAACCCATGAGTTTATCTCTTTAGATTTTTTTTGTAGAGCATTTCTAAATACATCAGGTCTGATATCTGTTACAACAACACGTCTTAAAAACTCAAAAATTCCTGCTTCTATTAAGTGTGTATAGTTTACATCATCTTCAAGTTTTGCTATAAAATATGCGATTATAAATTTATGAGCTTGTTTATCTAATTCTACTAGTTCAACCATTCTTGGATAATCATTCCATCTTTGAATTGAAGCAGATGAAAATATATAATCTATTATTTTGTGGTTAATCATCTTTTTTATCCTCATCTTTGCTAAAAAACATCATTTTTTTGCCTATCATCATAAGTGTAACTACAGTTCCAACTACCACATAAGCCACCCAAGGTTCGTGCATTTTGAGCCTTTCATTTTTGTTTTGATTATCCCATAATAATGATAAATTGGTCCTTATGAAAAATTTTAAAAATTCTTAAAAAAGTTGTTGCAAAATATTAAAATAGTAGTATAATTCCAAAAATTAATACAAGGAAAAAGATAAACAATGTCAACTTTGACAATAAGCAATTACACACTAAAGCATTTTGATTTAAAAGCTAAAGAAGTTATGGATGAACACTTAAAACTAATTAATGTAGATGTAAGTGATTATACATTTGCAGGTAACTATATTTGGCTTTCAACTGCAACTGGATTTTACGCAATAGTAAATGATACATTTTGTCTATTTATTCTAAATTCAGGTGAGTTATCTATGCTTTTACCACCAATTGGTAAAAAGGAGAATACTTATGATGCAATGTTACAATGTTTTGAGATAATGAACTCTCACAATAGCAATAGAAACTACTCAAAAATTGAGTATGTTCATGAAGAGTTATTAGAAGGTTTCGTTGATTATTTGGAAGAGGGTACTTTAGTATATGAGATGTTAAAAGATTTCATTATTGAAAAAAAATTAGTTGATTATATCTATAAAGTAGATGATTTAATTGATTTAAAAGGTGACTCATATAAATCAAAAAGAAATGAGATAAATAAATTCAAAAAGATTTATCCTGAACATAGAATTGAAATACTAAACAAAGAGAAACACTCTTCTGAAGTTATGGGATTATTTAATAAGTGGGTAAAAGATAGAACAACTTATATGCCAAAAGAAGAGGTTGAAGTTTTTATGGATGGTATATATTTTGAAAGATTTGCCATTAAAAGACTTATAAATGATTATGATAACTTAGATATTATTGGATTAGTTATTTATATAAATGATGAAATCAAAGGTTTTACAGTTGGTGAAAGAATAAATGAACATACAGCAAGTGTAATTATTGAAAAAACAGATTTTGAAGTTTTAGGTTGTGCTCAATTTATATTTAGAGAGTTTACTAAAATATTAAAAGATAAATACAATGTTGAATATATAAATGTTGGTGATGATATGGGATTTGAAAATCTTAAAAAAGTTAAAATGTCATATAGACCAAATAAATTAGTACCAAAATATACAATCTACCAAAAATGAAAATAGAAAGAGCAAACAAAGATGATGTAAAAGCTCTTTTAAAAATTGAAGAGGAGCTATTTTATAAAGATAGCTCCGCTTTATCAAATAGAGCCTTTTCTTATCATCTAAATAAAAATATAATTTTTAAAGCACTTATTGAAAATAAAGTAGTTGCTTATATCCTATGGCTTGAAAGAAAAAGCTTTTATAGACTATACTCTATTGCAATATCAAAAGAGTTTCAAGGTATGGGTATAGGAAAAGCTTTATTAGAATACAGTTTAGAGATATTGAATAAGAACATTTTTGAATTAGAAGTTAGAGTATCAAATGAAAAGGCAATAAAACTTTATGAAAAGTTTGATTTTAAAAAAATCAAACTATTAAAAGAGTTTTATGATGATGAAGATGGCTTAAAAATGAGATTAAATAGAAAAAATTAACATTTTTTAAAATTTAAGCCTCCATTAAGAAAAAACCCTTGACAAGATAAAAAAAACCTATTATAATTCCCGTCCAATTTGAGT
>CBFIGT010000103.1:0-8315 GCA_965662175.1 Arcobacter sp.
GCCCAATCTTGTTTAGTTTGCTCAGAAATATATCTTGTATCAACTCTCCAGTGATTTGGTTTGTCTTCAAAACTTGGATACTCTTTTACTAAATCTGTTCTTGGTGAATGTAATGGTTCTCTATGTTTTGGAATCTCATCAGCCCATCCCCAAACTTTAGCTCTCGCTTTTGCATTTCCATAAGGAGCAATTCCTGCTTCCATACATTTTTCAGCAATAATATTTGATGTATCAACTTTCCAGTTTTTACCAATTTTTGCTTTTTCATCTTCTGTTAATTTAATACCAAGTACTGCTTCAATATTATCTTTAGTGATTTCAGGATATCCATTTTTGTTGCTTGAATCTTTTGGTGCACTACCTTTTCCAGCTAGTAAATCAACACCATCTTTTTCAACTCCAAATCTATTTCTGAATCCCATACCACCTTCTTTAACACTTCTATTAATGTTATATAATACAGGGCTTCCTGAATGTGATTGTGTCCAACAAGGCCATGGTAATCCATAATACTCGCCAGTCATTTCACCGTAACCTCTTAGTGTTACTTCATCAAACATGTGCCAATTTTCTTGGTGCTTTTTCAATCTTTCAGCTGTCCAACCTGTTAATCCGATAGTTTTAATAATTCTAGCTATCTCGTTTGTTGCATCTTCAGGCCAAGTAAAATCTTTACCTTTTCCCATTCCAGCAATAAACTCATCATAGAATCCTAATCTTTTCGCAAGTTCAAACATAATATCTTGGTCTGCTTTAGATTCATACATTGGTTCAATAATTTTATCTCTCCATTGTGCACTTCTATTAGTAGCTGTTACTGAACCTGCTGTTTCAAACTGAGTTGCAGCTGGTAAAATATAAACATCATTTTGTTTATCAGTAATAATCGCACCCTCATTAACAAATGGGTCACAAAATACTGCAAGCTCTAAATTATCTAAAGCCTCTTTTACTTTTTTTGTTTGAGCTGTTGATGTAATACCATTACCCATAACAAATAGTGCTTTAAGTCTAGTTCCTGCATTGTGAATAGCATCTTCTCCTGGATTTTCACCAAGAACTCCAGCCCACCATCTAGCAAGTGTGAAACCTTTTTTACCCATCCATGAAGGATCTTTAAATCTACCTTGAAGCCAATTAAAATCTACACCCCATGAAGAAGCGAAGTATTTCCAAGAACCCTCAGATAAACCATAATATCCTGGTAATGAATCAGCTAAACATCCAAAGTCAGTTGCACCTTGTACATTATCATGACCTCTTAGAATATTAGTTCCACCACCTTCAACACCCATATTTCCAAGTGCTAATTGTAGAATTGGAGCCATTCTTGTGTTTGATGTTCCATTTGAGTGCTGAGTTAATCCCATAGCCCAAACTAATGTACCTGGTTTTGCTGCTGCGTATAATTTTGTAATTTGTACAATTAAATCAGCATCTACACCTGTAACATTTGCAACTCTCTCAATTGGCCAGTTTTTAGCCTCTTTCATAATATCTTCAATACCATAAACTCTATCATTGATAAAGTTTTTGTCATGCCAACCATTTTCAAAGATGATATTTAACATTCCATACATAAATGGAATATCAGTACCTGGTCTAATTTGTGCATATAAATCTGCTTTTGCAGCAGTTTTTGTAAATCTAGGATCTATTACAATAATTTTTGCGTTATTTCTCTCTTTTGCTTTTAAGAAATGCTGAAAACCAACTGGATGGTTAACTGCAGGATTTGCTCCAAAAATTATAATTGCTTTAGAGTTTTGAATATCTCCCAAAGAATTTGTCATAGCACCATAACCCCATGTATTTGCCACACCGGCAACTGTTGAGCTATGTCAAATTCTAGCTTGATGATCTATATTGTTTGTTCCAAATAAAGCAGCAAATTTTCTATAATAATATGATTGCTCATTATTAAATTTTGCTGAACCTAAAAACATTGTTGAATCAGGACCATCTTTTTGTCTTAAATCTTCAAGTTTAGAAGCAATACCATCTAATGCTTCATCCCAAGAAATTCTTTTCCATTGTCCATCTTTTTTCACCATTGGGTGTTTCAATCTTACTTCAGATCTAACCATATCAATCATATCAGCACCTTTACAACAGTGCCCTCCAAGTGATACAGGGTGATCTTGAGCAACTTCTTGTCTTACCCAAACGCCATTTTGAACTTCTCCTATAACACCACATCCAACAGAACAAGCTGTACAAACACTTTTTACAGTTTTTGAACCTGGGAATGGATTTTTAATCTCTTCCTCAGTAGCTTTTCTAGTAGCAGGTGTGCTAGCAAAAGATGATGTAACACCAAATGCAGTAGCAACTGCAGCCATTTTCATAAATGACCGTCGTCCAACTTTTGCATTTAGAGTTTCATATGTATTTGCTGACATACATTTCCCCTAAATTTATTTTGCGGTTTTGTAGAATTCATCCCAAGCCGCAGTTTTTTTGTAAAGAATCTCTTTTTTATTAGAGCTCCCTACAACTACACCATTATTTGAATCTGCTTGAACAGATTCCCCAGTAGCAGCCAATACAGTAGTACCAGCAGCAACTGCCGTACCAACAGCAATCATTCCTGCTTTTTTTGCAAATTCTCTTCTGCTTTCTTGCACGACTGACCTCCTTATAGAAATTAAGCCCCTTATGTTAAGAGACTTTGTTAAAAAAACTTTGATTTTTTTAACAAAGTCTCCAAAAAGGAAATCTCCTTTTTAGATATCTTCTTCCATTGCACTTGCATTATCAATAGGACAAACCTCTTCTTTTGGTCCTAAAGCTTTAAGTGCTTTATTTCTAGCTCTTCTTTCTAACTCTTCTTCACTAATAGTTTCAACAATCTCTTCTTTTTCTACTTTCTCTTTTTTAATTGGTTTTGTTACATCTAAATATAATCTTTCAAACTCTATAAATGAGTGAACTACTACCATTAAATCTTTGAAAATATCTGCTTTCTCATGCTCATAAACATCAGCTGCAAACTCATCAATAAACTCATTTAAAACTTGAGAAAAAATACAGTGAACAGTATTTTCATATTTTGTTTCACCATTTGCTATTTTGTCTGATAGTGAAGCTAGTAGGGCAAAGATAAAGCCAATAGAGTCTTCATATTCAAAATAGTTTTTTTCATCACGTCTAAGTTCAGTTTTTCCAATAAACTGAATCATCTCAACTCTTTTTTTACCAGACTCTACACCCTCATCATAAAAAGATGCAGTTGTTCTTACTTTTTTTGTAAGTGGATTATGAAAAATATCATCATACTCTTGTACTAATAGTACATTTGATGTTTTATCAAGTTTGTTTGAAATTGACTCTAAAGCTTCACCTGAACTTTGGTCAAGTGAATTTTCTTTTAAGATATTGATTAATCTAAGAAGTTCAAAGTAGTTTTCACTTTTAGAACTTACTACAAAAAAGTTTTCAAATAAGTTGTAATATAAAGCTCTAGCTTTGTTAATTGCACTATTATCTTGCATCATTTAATCCTTGGTTTTTTTGGTCAAAATAGTTTTGCATCATAATTTTTGGTTTACAATCAGCACAACAGTATAAACTTCTTTGTTTTACAGGATCTGATGCAAATAATGGTGACATTATTGAAGCTATTTTTTCAATAGATTTTGTAGTTGCAAACTCTTTTCCACACTCAACACAAGCAAAAAGAGTATCTTTGGCTAAGATACTCTCTTTAAACCAACTAGGCTCTAGTTTTATAACATCTCTTTCAATTGTCAAACAATCAGCTTCAGGACATGAAACTTCACAATATCCACATGAAGTACAAAGGCTAGGATTTAATCTTAGAGAGTTATCACTAGCATCTGCTTGTAGGGCATCAACATTACATGCTCCTACACAAACTAAACATAAAGTACATTTATCTGCATTTACTTTTACAAGTCCATAATGAATATGTTCACCTGTTTTTACCTCTCCTAAGTTATCTTCACCTACTATTTTTTGAACTCTGTGAGAGAACACTTCTCTTTTTTTAAGTGTCTCTTGATTGAAGTTAAAATATGAGTTTTCTACAAAAGTTACCTCTTCTAAAGCCTCTTTTAGCATCTTCTCATTTCCAGCAACTATTATTGCTTTTTTATTATATTTTTTTTGATAAATATCATTTACTATTCTAATGGCATCACCCATACCTTTTGAGATAAAATCACTATAAAATATAACTTGAGAACCTGACATTTGAAGTAGAGTTAAAAGCATAGATTCATCTAAGAATTTCTCTCCCTCAATGGCAAAAGGAAGAACATTCTCTTTTAAATCAAGCTCTAAATCATCCACTTGCATTTTTTGAGGGATTATAAGAGGGTGAGTGTTTTTATAAAATTTACTAAGTTCAAAAATTGATTCTCTATTTGTAGGAGCATAATCTAAAGCACCACTTGGACATACAGAGATACAACCACCACATCCATGGCAATCAATTTGAGAAAATGCTAATGTTTTTGTTTTATCATCTTTTGTAATTGCAACACTTGGACAAACCTCTTCACATTTACTACAAATCTCTTCTCTTCTTTCATGGTATTGACAAATGTTTTTATCATAAGTTGTGAATTTTTTATAAGAGTAGTTTTCGATGTTTGTGTTTAATGTTTTTATAACATCCTCTATTGAACCCTTTTTAGGGTCAAAAGTTCCACTTTGTTTTAATCCCTCTTCTTTAGCATCAAACCAAACAATTTGAGAGATATTTAAAGTAACATCTTTCCCCTCATCATCAACAACTGCACTTAAGCTTCCAATATGACCTGATATTGATTTTAAAATATCCTCTGTTATATAAAAAAGATTAAAATCTTCATTTTCACTTTTTTCTATAAAGTTATCATAATCTTCAATATCATTTGCTATTAATAATACATCATTAGATAAATCTTGAGAATATGATATATCTTTTGCAAAGTCATATTTTGTAGCTGCTATTTCATAAAGTTTTGATACATTTTGTATTTTTTCAGATAATGAGTCTTTAGAGTTTTTAATATAAAAATTAATCTCATTTGCTGTTAGTTCACTTTTGATAAGTGGAGTATTTGAAATAAGGAAGCTCTTTTGGGCAATCTCATCTAAAGATGATGTTACAAAAATCTCTTCGCTGATAGGAAAATCTAATCCATTTGGATTATAGTAAATAAACTCTTGCATAAACTATGCCCTTTGGTAAAATATATTTTACTTAATTTTATTTACTTATAATTAAACTTAACTTAAATGTTAAAAAATATTTTACCTTTTGTATTTTGAATGTTACTTTTTGGTAAAGCATATTTTTTTATATTTTTTAGTAAACTATTTTATGATAAAAAAAATACCCATATTCCTATTTATATTTATAATATTTTATTACTATGCGAAAGATGAAGTTTTTACTCAAAAAACTATTGTTGTTGGTTCATCCTTACCAAAAACTGGGATAATCAAATCTTGGGGCGACTCTGTTACAGCTGGAGCTAATGCATATTTTAATTATGTAAATGAGAATAAACTATTAGGTGATAAAAAAATAGAGTTTATTACTTATGATGATAAGTATGAGCCTGAGCTTACATATGAGAACTTAATTAAACTAATTTCCAAGGATAAAATTTTTGCCCTTTTTGGTTTTGTTGGAACACCAACAGTAAAAAGTATATTACCATTGTTGGATGATAAAAGTATTCCTTTTTTTGCTCCCTTTACAGGTGCTTCATTTTTGAGAGATAGTGAAAATGAAAATTTTATAAATTTTAGAAGCTCTTATCAAGAAGAGATAGAAGCACTACTTAATTATTTATACAATAAGAAAAAGTTACGCAGATATGCCGTTTTTTATCAAAATGATGATTATGGGGAAGAGGGTTATGTCTCTATTTTAAAATCACTAAAAAACAAAAGCCTATCTTTGGTGGCTGAGGGTTCTTATAAAAGAAATACACTTTCAATAACCCATGCTTTTAATGAAATAAAAGATGCAAAACCTGAAGTTATTATTATGATTGGGGCATATAAATCAAATGCTTTATTTATAAAAAAAGCAAAAGAGAATGATAAACTAAAAGATACTATTTTTTGTAATATCTCTTTTGGTGATGCAAATGCTATGATAAAAGAGTTGGAGCTTTTAAACTCTAATACAAAAAACTTGATATTTTCTCAAGTTGTTCCTAGTTTTATGGATGATTCAATACCAATTGTAAAAGAGTATCAAAACCTAATGAAAATATATTATCCAGATGTAGAATTAGGATTTATCTCTTTAGAGGCATTTTTGGCATCTAAGGTTTTAGTAAATGCCATATCAAGAATAGATGGAAACAGAACTAGAGAAAAACTTTTGTATACTTTAAAAACTACTCCAAGTGACTTATTAAAAGGATTAAATCTAAACTTTACAAATAATCAACTTTTAAATAAAACCTATCTTTTTGAGTATAAAGATAAACATTTTAGAGAGTTAAAATGATAAAGAGTTATTTAAAAAAGGTTTTAAACTATTTTGATAGACTAAGTTTCTCTTATAAAACCTATTTTCTTATTTTTATTATTGCAGGTGGAATGACTTGTATAGTGATTTTATCACAAGTCTCTATTTTCACTATGAAAAAAGATTTTGATAATTTATTTGATAAAAGAACAAAATCTTTAATCAAATTAGAGAATATAAAAGATACTTTTAAAGTAAATATTCAAGATACACTAAATGATTTTGAGAATAAAAATATAACTTATATCCAAGCTAAAGATGTTTTTTTATTGGCTAGTCAATTGATTGATAAAAACTGGTTATCCTACAAAAAAGAGTTATCTTTAAAAAGTGATGAACTAATAATTGATTTTATAAAAGAGTTTTTTATTAAGAGTAATATAAATAGTGATAATGAGTTATTAAAAGATAATATTATAAAAAATATTGATTCAAAGATGAAAAATATCGAATTAGAGTTATCATATTTAGATAATAAACCAAATAAATATGAATTAACAAATCTAAATCTTCAAATAAACGCAATCTCTATTTATCTAACTAGTTTGATTAACTTCGAATTATCCCTAGCAATAAATGAAAAAGAGGATACGCAAAAGCTTTTTAATATTATTATGTTTTTTTCCATAATATCTATATTTTTGGTTTTTCTTTTTTCAGTTGTTTTATCAATCTTTATTACAAATAACTTTAAAAATCTTAATGCTTCTTTGGAGAAAAAAGTTGAAGAGAAAACTAAAGAGTTAACAGAGCTTAATAATTATTTAGAGATAAAAATCTCAAAAGAGGTTGCTCAAAATAGAAAAAAAGATATTATTATGTTTCAGCAAGCTAGATTAGCCTCTTTAGGTGAGATGTTAAATAATATAGCCCACCAATGGAGACAGCCTTTAGGCTCTATTTCTATGATTATTCAAAGTTTTCAAACAAAAATGCAATTAGGAAAATTAACAAATGAATTTATAGATGAAAAGGTAAATGATGCTTTATTATTAGCTTCAAATATGTCAAATACCTTGGATGATTTTAAAAACTTTTTTTCACCTGATAAAAAGAAGATTAGTTTTGATATAAAAAATTGTATAGAGCACTCAATTGAGCTTTCAAAATATCTTTTAACAAAAGAGAATATAAAAATTGATTTAAATATTAAAGATAATGTAGTAATAAATAGTTATTATAATGAACTCTCCCATGTATTTTTAAATATTATCTCTAACTCAAAAGATGCTTTATCTACAACTTCCAATAAAAATGATAGAATTATTAAAATTATAGTAAGTAAATATAAAACTAATTTGTTGATTAATATGCTTGATAATGGTGGTGGAATACCAAAAGAGATAGTACCAAAGATTTTTGAACCATATTATACAACTAAGTATAAAAGTGCAGGTACAGGAATAGGTCTTTATATGTCAAGGCAAATTATTGAAAAGCATATGAATGGTTCAATTACTTATAAAAATGTAGTACATAAAATCAAAGATGAACAAAACTATAACTGTTCACTTTTTACAATAAAATTACCAATAGAGAATAAGGAAGAAAATGGAGAATAGAGATTTAAATATTTTACATGATTTTAATATTTTATATTTAGAGGATGATGAACATTTATTAAAACATACAACTGATGTTTTAGTTGATTTTGTTAATAATATATACTCAGTAAAAAGCTCAAAAGAGGCTATTGATGTATTATTACATAAAAAAGTTGATGTTATTATTTCAGATATTTTACTAAAAAATGAGAATGGAATTGATTTTTTAAAACATATAAAAAGTAAAGATATTTTAATTCCTACAATCTTAA